>JBFXKR010000012.1:0-10189 GCA_050173595.1 Candidatus Berkiella sp. | reverse complement strand
CACCAGGGTAGCAAACTACCAATCGCCAACAAAACAAAGCTCAGCAGTGTCCATAGCGGTATAGATATACCTAATAGCTGGCTCTTATTTTCATAGCATTCGCCCGATCCTTGCAATATAAGCATTAACGCTTCATGGGGAGGGAGGGTATCAAATAAATATTGGATGCCAGGGCCGCAGGCAGGTACTTGCTCTGGCGGAAGATGAATAATCCATAAATGACGAGAAGCGCTCAAAATTCCAAGCAGCGCAATGATAAATCCAATGATGCTATATATTTTTTGTCCAAGTATATCTGGATTATGTATTAAGGCAGCAGCGTAAAAAATAGTGAGGATCATTACTAATACCCTGTCGATAATACATAATGGACAAGGCTCTAGATGAAAATAATATTGCAAAACAAATGAAGTGCTCACTAAAAATAGGGAAAAGCCGAATAACAGAAAATAGGGGGAATGGGTGGTTAATTTCATGTAAATCAAAGAGTTATTTTTTGTTAGCATAGCAGAATACTTTATTTGTTTCCATTTTCAATGGTGGTTTAATTGCACGCCCAGGTTATACAAATCTAACATGATTTAAATGAGATCCTGATGTGACACGCTAAATTGGCCATGAAATACGCCAATGGCAGGACCACTAAGAAACACAGAGCCTTCTTGTTCCCACCTTACCGTTAATGCGCCGCCTGGCATATCGACCTTCACTTCTTTATTTAATTCGCCATGTAAAATCCCAGCGACAACAGAGGCACAAGCTGCACTACCACAGGCCAACGTTTCGCCTGCGCCGCGCTCATAGACGCGGCATTTAATATGATTTCTTGCTAGTACTTGCATAAAGCTGACATTAACCCCTTTGGGAAATGCCGGATGTTTTTGAAAGGCTTTGCCCACTTCCATCACCGCGGCTTCTGAGGTGGCTGGCACCCACATTACACAATGGGGGTTCCCTAAAGAAAGAATCACAACTTCGCGGTTGTTGCCTAATAAGTGAATTTTATAGTAACCCGTTTTTTGTAGTTTGGAGACGGCTTTAACATTGATAGGGATGGCTTTAGGAGAAAAAATGGGTTCACCTAAATCAACTTCAATACAAGATAAATCCGCAATGTTTATTTTTAAACTACCAGCATTCGTACCAATTGTGAGCTGCTTTTTGCCGGTGAGACCACGTTCAAATACATAACGGCCAAAACAGCGTGCACCATTGCCGCATTGAGAAACTTCCTTGCCATCTTGATTAAAGATCCGATAATTAAAATCTAAATTTGGATGTGCAGGTGGCTCAATTAGCAATACCTGATCGCAGCCAATACCAAAATTTCTATCTGCAATACGTTTGACAAGGTTAGGTGTTAGTTTGACATGTTGCGTAATGCTGTCTAACACCACAAAATCGTTTCCTAAACCATGCATTTTTGTAAAATGAATCATACTTGACATTGGCATTCCTAACTTAAAATGATGAAAGATGTTGTTAATATTTGCCTTTTACATTCAGAGGAACATTTTACCACGCTGACTCCTTAGCAAAGAGCTCAGCTAATGTTTCGCGCTCTCTGACAACTTTAAAAGCATTTCCTTTTACCAAAATTTCTGGTGCTCTTGGTCTTGAATTATAGTTAGAGCTCATCACAAAGCCATAAGCGCCAGCTTGAGAAATCGCCAAATAATCACCAATTTGAACAGCCAATTTTCTATTTTTTGCCAAAAAATCACCACTTTCGCAGACAGGGCCAACAATATCATATTGTGCAGTTGCGGCCTTGTCGTGTTGAGTTAAAGGGATAATATTTTGCCAGGCTTCATACAAGGTGGGGCGCAAATAATCATTCATGGCACAATCTACAATGCAAAATTGTTTCTCGCCACTTGCTTTAAGCAGCAATACTTTAGTAACAAGGATCCCGGCATTTGCTACCAGTGCTCGGCCAGGCTCTAGTATAAGTTTAAGGCGAGAGGGGATTTTTAAATCAAGGAGCGCTTTAATATAGTCACTTGGACTGGGGGCTTGCTCAAGATGATATCGAACCCCTAATCCGCCACCTACATCTACATGTTCAAGTGCAATACCATCAGCAGTTAATTTTTCAATTAAACTTAACAGGCGTTGAAGTGCTTGCACAAACGGACCGGTTGACGTTAGCTGGGAGCCAATGTGGCAAGCGATTCCTTTCACATCCAGATGCGAAAGTGTAGCCGCCAGTTGATATAACTCAAGCGCATGTTGTGCGTCAATCCCAAACTTGCTTTCCTTGTGTCCGGTTGAAATATAAGGATGGCTTTGGGCGTCAACATCGGGATTCACACGTAGCGCAATAGGTGCTCTGACATTAAGGTGTGAGGCGATGTCATTAATTAGCATGAGCTCTGTTTGTGATTCTACATTAAAACAATAAATGCCAGCTTTCAGTGCCATGGCAATTTCTTCGCTAGATTTTCCAACGCCAGAAAAAACAACTTTATTGGTAGCGCCGCTTGCTGCGATGACGCGCTGTAGCTCGCCACCTGAAACAATATCAAAGCCGGCGCCCAATTGTGCTAAGAGTTTTAAAATCGCCAAGTTGCTATTGGCTTTAACGGCGTAGCAGATTAAATGAGGATGGGTGCAGGCTTTGTCAAAAGCGTGCCATGCATTCACCACACTTTGGTGAGAGTAAATAAAGCAAGGAGTTTGGCATGCCAAAACGATATCGCGCACGCGAGTATCTTCAACCCAAAGCTCATTTTGTTGGTAGTGAAATTCACTCATTGCTATCGTGCGAATCAGTAGGTAAATACAATGGGCCAGTTTGTCCGCACCCACTGAGTGTTTGTAAACAAATGAACAAACCAAAAATAAAGCCAATTCGGGTTAGCAAGTTTTTGTTTATCATCAGCCCGCCAAAAGTTTGATATCTATCTAATATTATTTACTTTAGTCAATACCTACTTTAACTTAAAGCATCCTTAAGATGCTATTTGCAAGCTCATGGTTAGCGTGTACTCTTGGCAAAACTTTCTAAAAGGTTGCAAGATGAACGAGCAGCAGTACCACGATACGGTTGATGATCTATTTCTAGCGATTGAGCACTGGCTTGAAAAGGCCTCTGCTGAGTTAGATTTTGAGACGCAGCAGAACATACTGACCATTACCTTGCCACAAGGTGAGGCGCTTATTTTCTCAAAACAAGCCTTTTTGCAAGAAGTCTGGTTAGCCACTCCGCTTGGCGCGTATCATTTTCATCTAGCGACACATTGGCAAACAAAACAAGGACAAAGTCTGATTCACGTTTTGGCGCAGAGTATCGAGCAGATTGCTCATATCGTTTTAGATCCCACAACTTTTGGCGAGGAATAAGCATGACATGGCAAGCTATCATTCAGGAGCCATCACAAAAAGCAAATGCTTGCGTGATTTGGCTGCATGGGCTTGGGGCAGATGGGTATGATTTTGAAGGGATAACGCAAGAACTGGGTTTGCCTTTAGCGCATGGCGTAAGATTTATATTACCGCATGCTCCGACTTTGCCGGTCACACTTAATTTTGGTTATGTGATGCCTGCTTGGTATGACATCATTGCCATTGATATGAATGCCAAAGAGCATGAGGAAGGTATTCGCATATCACAAGCGATATTAAATGATTTAATTCAAGACAATATAAATGATGGCATACCTGCAAACAGAATCATACTCATGGGGTTTTCTCAAGGCGGCGCTTTGGCACTACACACCGCGTTGCGCTATGAAAAGCCGCTAGCTGGGATTGGATGTCTTTCAGGTTACTTGCCGTTGCATCGATTGCTTGAAAAAGAAAAAAATCCTGCAAACCAACATATTCCCATTTTTATGGCGCATGGGTTGATGGACGATATTGTCCCCCTTAAGATGGCCAATCTCTCGTTAACGCTGTTACAAGAAGCAGGATATCAACCCGCTTGGCATACCTACCCTATGGCGCATGGGGTTTGTCATGAAGAGCTGCAAGATATTGGGAAGTGGATTATGGGCATATTGTTTTAAAGCTACTTTATTCGCAAGAAAAGGATTATCAGTCCAAACTGGTACTATATGGACACAAATATTCATACTAAAAAAGACACAAAAGAGCAAAACGTATTCTTTTTGCCGAATTTTTGTGCAGTGAAATCGCTATTTGCACTCGCCATTGGCGCTGAATTGTTTGCTTTTATGCTGATTTTAGCGACAGGTGATATCTTAAGTGAGTCTTGGGATGAGCTTGGGCTGCTTTCCGTTTTTGTGCAATGGATAACTTTGGTCAGTGCCGGTGTTTTATGTTTGTCGCGCCATTGGTTATCAAAGCTATCGTTGCCTTTTGCTTCAGGAGTTGCCTACGTATTAGTTGTGCTCACTACTGGCGTGATAGCCTTTTGTGCGCAGTATTTTATGATAAAGATTAACTATCAGTGGGGGAGCACCCCTGAGACGATTGGCCAATTTGTAACAAGGTGCGTCAGTATTAGTGCCATTTTATCATTGGTTGCATTGCGCTATTTTTATATACAGCAACAATGGAAGCAACGCATTGAGCTTGAGAGCCAGGCAAGGGTAGAAGCTTTGCAGTCTCGGATTAGGCCGCATTTTTTATTTAATAGCATGAATATTATTGCCAGCTTAATTGTCACCGAGCCGCAAAAGGCAGAACAAGCTGTGGAAGATCTTTCCGAAATATTTCGGGCTACATTGCGAGAAACAGGCTCAATGGTGCCTTTATCGGAAGAATGGATATTATGTCGAAACTATCTTCGCATTGAAGGGCTGCGCTTAGGCGAAAGATTAACCCTTGAGGCAGACTTATCTAAAGTGCCTGAAGATGCAGCTATTCCCATGCTCACACTACAACCTTTAATGGAAAACGCTATATATCATGGCATTCAAGCGCTTGAAAATGGCGGCACTATTAAAGTGATTGGTGAAATGCAAGAAAATTTAGTCTGTATAAAAATATCCAATCCTGTACCTGCGCCCAGCTTAAGAAGGGCCTCAGGAGGCAATCAAATTGCCATGGCAAACATCGGACATAGACTAAACTTATTATTTGGAAGTCATGCAAAACTGAAAATTAATGCCACACCGCAAGAGTACGAAGTAACGCTAATCTTTCCGTACTTAAAAAGCGGTATGTAAATATACAGTTAAGGAATCACTATGCGGATATTAATTGTTGATGATGAGAGCTTAGCACGCGATCGAATCAAACGAATATTGCAAGAGCAAAATGAACATGAAGTTATTGGCGAAGCTGGTAATGGTCAGGAGGCTTTGCAAAAAATTGATTCTTTGCACCCTGATGTTGTGCTCTTAGATATTCGCATGCCAGGTATTGATGGTCTTGAAGTAGCACGCCATTTAGTGGACATGGATGAGCCACCGGCCGTTATCTTTGTTACCGCATATGATGATTATGCTTTAGAAGCATTTAAAGTAAATGCTGTTGACTATCTCATGAAGCCAGTGCGCGCCGAAAGATTGAGTGAAGCTTTAAACAAAGCGCTCAAACCAAACAAAACACAATGGAAAACGATTAACCGCGAAGAAGATGGCTCTCCCAAAGCAAGAACACACATTAGCTCGCGCACCCGCAGAGGGATTGTTTTGGTGCCTTTGAGTGACATTTATTATTTTCGTGCTGAGCATAAATATGTCACGGTACGCCATAAAGATGGTGAAGTGCTTATTGAAGATACGCTAAAAGAGCTAGAAACAGAATTTGGCGAGCGTTTCTTAAGAATACACCGTAACTGTTTAGTAGCAATGGAGTACTTACAAGCACTTGAGAAAAACGCAAGTGGCCAGCCTTGTATTCGATTACGCGGTGTTCCAGAAACATTGGATGTAAGCCGCCGCCATGTTGCCCATGTCCGCCAAATCATGAGTGGATGAAATTTTAGTCTTTTTGCAGTAAGATGTCCTCATTTTACGAGGGCATCTTATGACACCCCACCAAATAAGAATTGTAACGCGCACCAGCGCACTTGCGCTTTGGCAAGCCCATTTCGTGCGGGCTCAACTATTGGCCCATCATCAGTTAGATGTGAAAATCATCGGCATCAAAACGGCTGGTGATCTCTCTCAAGCAGATAATATTCCGCTTTCCAAAATAGGGGGTAAAGCGGTATTTGTGAAAGAGCTTGAACAAGCATTACTCACCAATGAAGCAGATATCGCCGTACATTCCTTAAAAGACGTTCCGGCAACCTTTCCCCAAGGGCTAGGATTAACGACTATTTGTGAACGTGGGGATCCTTTTGATGCCTGGGTGTGCCCTAAAGGACATACACTACAAACGCTACCCAGTGGTGCAATTGTGGGTACTTCAAGCTTAAGAAGAACAGTGCAGCTAAAATTACTTCGAAATGATCTTAACTATGTACCCTTACGAGGTAATGTCGATACGCGTATCAAAAAATGTCACCAAGGTGAGTACGATGCTATCGTGTTAGCCAAGGCAGGGTTAATACGATTGGATTTACAAGATCAGATCAAAGCGGTTTTTTCTCCAACGCAAATGCTGCCAGCTGTTGGGCAAGGTGCTTTAGGTATTGAGTGTCGATTAGCGGATCATAAAACCCAAAGTTTTTTAAAGGTATTAGATCATCAACCCACGCGCTTATGTGTGCAAGCAGAGCGTGCCATGAACGCTAAATTAGGTGGCAATTGTCAGGTACCCGTGGCGGGATTTGCAACTTTAGACAATGACGTTTTATCTTTACGCGGTGCAGTTGGTCATCCTGAAAAACTAGACTTTTTAACTGCAAGCGCACAAGGGCCAAGCGTTGATGCGATTGCCATTGGCGAGCAAGTTGCGAACAGTCTAATTGCACAAGGTGCACTGGATATCATCCAAGAAATCTTAGGAAAATAAATGCTTCAAGATTGGCATATGGTTATTTTGCGCCCCAAGCATCAAGCACAAAGGTTAGTAGAGCGCTTACAAAATTTAGGCGCAAATGCCATCAGCGTACCCTTAATCGATATTATTGCGCTTACATTTGATAGCCATCAACTAGAAGAAATGAAACAAAAGCTGCATGGTGCTGATTTATTGATTGTCACAAGTGCTAATGCGGTTTATTGTGCACCAAATGCGTTGTTTGGCACAATAAAACCGAGCACTTTTATCATCACCATGGGTCAAGCAACCACAGATGCCCTTCAAAAAACAGCGCCAGCATTGTCTGTTCATTATACAGCAATACAAGGAAGCACCAGTGAAAGTGTGCTAAGCGAATCCTTTTTAGTGAAAAGCCAAGTGTCTGAAAAAAGCATCTGCTTATTAGCGGGTTTAGATGGTCGTACACTGCTTGCAGATACGTTAAGTGAGCGGGGCGCTTTTATTCATTGGATAAAGGTGTATCGACAAGAAAAATCCACCATTTTGCTTGAAAAGATAATTCACAATCTAAAATTGCAACCCAAAGTATGTTTCATTGTAACAAGCAGTCGAATATTAGCACAATTAATTGCAAGGACGCCGCAAATGGATTTGCCCTGGCTATTAAGGCAACCTTTGATAGTGGTGAGTCAACGAATTTATCAAGAAGCGAAAACCTGTGGCTTTGAGCAGGTAGCTATTGCTCAAGGCGCCAGTGAAAGCGCCATTGAGCAAGCTTGCCTTAATTGGCATGTCTTAAGCGGTCATGCCAACCTTTGATTTATCTTTTTCGTCTACCATTTTAGCTGTGTTGGGCGCTACGTTTTCACCGCTGGGTTTTAACACTAACGCTGGCAGCGGACGCTTAGCCGCGACCTTGGGTGCGGTTTTTGGCGCAGCTTTTGGAGCCGCTTTTGGCGCCGCTGCTTTTTTAAGTTCAAATGCCGGTAGTCTAAATTGTTGAGGGGCCTGTTGTGCTGGTGGCAAGCTTCTTGGCGTTTCTTTAGGCTGTGCTGCGATAACTTCTTTATTTAAGGCTTCTTGAAGAGCTTTGGCAAATAAGGGTAGATCATTGGCATCAACACCAAATACTTGTGTGCCTAAAGGTTTAAAAGCAGGATTTGCTTCAAAGAAATCTTTTAATAAAGCTTGAAATAAGTTTGCTTTGCTTTGATCGATTTGAACATCTTTTAATGGCATCGCATCGTTGTAAGTTTTATCTGCATCGCGTGTAATAAAACCTGCTGCTATACCTAAAACAGTCCAAACTGACAATGTGGGTAACATCCTACGGGCGCTTGGGTTTGTTAAGGCATTGAAGCGTGCAATCACTTCCTCATCTTGTTTCTTTTCAATGAATTTTTTCAAGTATTGCAAAAATAATCCGCCTAGCAAATGGCTTCTTATCCAGGTTTGAAAGTCAATATCTGCACTTGCTGCCTGAGCTTGTTTGTTTTGCTTTCTTGCGGGAATGGCCTGTGAGATGGCAACCAGCTGGTCGCGTTGTTTGCGCGCCTCAGTCAGCTTTGATTGAGCCGTTTTTAACGTAGCTTCAGCCGCTACTAGGTTTGCTTTTAAGCTGGGTAATGTTTGCTTTTCTTTTTGAGCAAGGTTTGCTAACTCGGCGCGAGTCTCGATGCAAATAGCATCAATTTCTTGTGCCATGAGTGGATATTTTTCTTTTTGCAAGCTAAGCGCTTCTAATTGCTCGCCAAGATTGCTTTGCATGCTAGCAATATAATCTGTTTCTTGTGCTAACAGCGCTGCGTGGGTATTTTTTTGCTCTTCGAGTTCTTTAACCGCGTTTTCAAGAACAGAAATAACGGTTTTATTAAAGTGTGCTAATCGATCAGCATGTTCTTTTTTAAGCGCATCATATTCCGCTTGTGCAGCACTGTCGCCTTTAGCTATTTTAGCGTTTAAAGCTTGTACTTGTGCTTTTAAGTCTGCAATTTCGCTATTGGTTTCATCGCTTAAGCGATCTTGCGCCTTTTTCGCAGCCGCAGGGGGTGGTGGCGGCGGTGGTGGCGGTGGTAGAGAATCGTTAGCTGTATTTGTCGTTTCAATGGTGCCGTCTAAAGACATGGTTGTGCTCACTCTAGTTAAAATTTAGTCATATATTTTACTAGCAAGCAGCTCGCGTAAGCAATAAAACAAACTAACATAATACGCTAATAATCTGATCAAAAATGCCGTTTATCAGTTTGTTAGGCGATTAAAAACAAACCAAATATGCACTAACAGCCTGTTTATATAGCAAAAAGACATGTCGTGGCCTATCGTAATAGATGTAGTTAAGCAAAATGCTTTATGATGTTAAGCTAGGTTTAGCGCGCAAGAAGGCAAGATCAATGGACGATAAAGATAACGATGCTCCTGGTGATAAGAAGCCACCCATGCCCAAACAAGTGGTGGTGACGCACTATGGTAAAAAGAAGAAAGATGATGATGTACCCAGTGAAATTGTGCCAACGGAGCCAACCCATATTATCAGTAGCCCCGTTGATATAGGGGCAACATTGTCTCGACCTGCGGCCTCATCTTCTTCTGTTAAATCGGATAAGCCAACATTATCCACACAAGATAAAGCACAACCTAAACCACAACCAAAAGTTGAGCCAGCAATAACGCCAGCGTATTCCTATACGCCCAAGCAAGCAATGGCAAGCCAAGAAATCTTTCCTCAAGGTCAAGAAGAACCGCAGCAAAGTGCAAGCTATGCTTCAAGCACATCAACGAAAGAGCCCTATAGCGGAGGCAGTATGCCACCGCAAACACCCTCTGATGAGCAAAGGCCTCCTAGCGGTGGCAGTGGCGGTGGTGGCGCGCTTTTTTTTAGTGTGATCTCCTTAATTGCAGTCATTGTGTTGGGGTATTATGCAAATAGGAACTATCATCAGCTATCAGAATTACAACAGCTTTCATCAGACGATCAAAGCTCTATGCAAGCACTGGCCGAGCAAACCAAAAAAACCTTGGCCCAAGTACAATCAGAGAATGAAAAGACCTCGCAATCACAACAAGCTTTAGATGAGTTAAAAAAGCAGTTAATGGGTGCGCAGGCGAATTTAGTGACTTTGTCTGGAAACACCGATTGGGTATTAGCAGAAGCAAATTACTTAGCATTCATGGCCAATGAAAGATTAAAAACGGCACAAGATGTTACCACGTCACTTGCACAGCTCAGTGCTGCTGATTAGCGTATTGGTCGACTGGGTAACCCAGCCTTACTTTGGGTAAGAGTTGTTATTGCTAATGACATCGCAAAGCTTCGAAATTTCCCCTACATTAATCGTCATGCCTTTTG
>JBFXKR010000011.1:0-10406 GCA_050173595.1 Candidatus Berkiella sp. | reverse complement strand
GTCTACTATGCTTATTGGAGCAGAACCTGGTGGTTTTTCTAATATAATATTAATACCTTTCCCTCTAAAAGTACGACGCATCTCATTGAAGTAATTATATTCAGTTACGCCTTCACCCATGATCAATATTGTTAAGGTTGTTAATTTCTGTTCGTCTCTCCGACGTAACCTAGCTTCAGCTTTTATTTTTCTTTTCTGAAACAGTTTGTAACTACCCACATTACTTCCCTACTAAAACTTCAATTCACCTAAAAAAGGAATAGCGCCAAATTTACCTTGCAAGTATCCTTTCTCAATATTTTCAGATATACGAGGGCTAAAATCAGTTAATGGATACAATACAGAGGCATCTTTGTTATTTTTTTCCATAAACCAAATCTGATCTCTTCTTAAAAAATCTGTATCTAACAAAGACGTTTGATGTGTGGAAAAAAGAAGTTGGGCATTATTAGCATTAAGCTCACTATCATGAAATAAGCCAATAATGAATTTTACCATTTTAGGATGCAGGCCAGCTTCAAGCTCATCTACTACAAAAACACAACCATTCTTTAATGCAGTTAGTATTGTTTCAGCATATGAAGACAATTTTTGAGTGCCATGTGATTCATGCTCAAAAGGTAATTTTATGTTTTCGTTATCGGTACCTTTATGACAAAAGTTAACAATAGTAATCTCATCATCTTGTGGCGCTTCTATAGTTGTAGAACCGCTAAAATCATGTTTTACGCCAAATCGTTTTACTTTTTGGCGTTTATGTTCAATATCTGTGATATTCAAATCTGCTGCTTGTAAAAACTTAATAACATTTAATTTATTATCATCGTTTTTCAAATATTCAGGATTCAGTCCAAGAAGAGTTCCACCTAGGATTATAACTAATTTATAATAGAACCAATTATAGATAGGGCGTAATTGTTCATTATTTAAGTTTACTGCTGTGGATAAAAATAAAGCATTATTTCTGGTTGAATCTTTCCAAATATTATGTTTTTGATTCTCAAGAAAATGAGAACCAAAATACCATTCATATGTTTCAGTCTCGTCATTATAATTACGCTCGAACCAGCGTTGAGATTTTCGAGCTTTATAAACTAATAACCATTCCTTTAGAATCCTTGTAGGATTTAAAGCAAAACCATATTGATATCGCACCCCATCTACAAGAAAAGTTATTTCAAATTCTGTGGGCTCTTCGCTGCTTTGCTTGTCAAAAAGAAATGGAGTTACATTGACAAATTTATCACCCTCTCTGATGCGGACAGCAGAATTGAGCACCACATCCTTCATCATCACCATAGCTAATATTAAATTGCTTTTGCCACTTGCATTAGGCCCATATACTACTGCGGAGCGAACAAGCTTAGGTATGGATGTTAATCCACTTTCAAAACAATTAGCCTCTTGTAATGACGGATCTTTATTAGCCACCATGCTAAATGTCTGAGGTTCTTGGATAGACCGGAAGTTCTTAACCGTAAATTCTAACAGCATTCATATCTACCATTTCTCACAAAATAATATCAATTATTGTTCATTTTCTACATATAATCAATTTATTTTATGTATTTATATCAAAATAGCCGACGGAAGGTAAAGATAAAGGGGAAGTACACTTAAATAAGCTCAATGTAAGAGTGTACGTTTTCAACTGATTCAACCAGCCACCAAACCACTACTTTACTTAGATAGGTTGAAATGGGGCTTCACCGCACACTTAGGACTATTACAGCTCAATGAATAAGCTCCTTGGGCGCTTCCGTAGGCCAGTTTCTAACCGTTTCAAGAATCTCAACCCGAAAAGTTCGAAAATCGTCCCACTCGGGGAGCCAATTCAAATCAAGCAAACTTACAAAAAACTCACTTTAAGTATAATTAAACCAACTCTGTAAATCCCGAAGTTTTATGTAACAAAATAGAGGGTTGCTTCGACAAATCTTCTAAACAAACAGCTAACCGTTTAGAATGTGTCGTTACCCAAATTTGTGAATTTTTTGAAGCCCGATAAATAAGATTAGCAAGTGGTTCAATCAAATCTGGGTGCAAGCTCATTTCAGGCTCATTTATCGCTAAAAAATCAGAAGGTCTGGGGCTTAAAAGCGCTGCTATTAGACATAAATATCTCAAAGTACCATCTGACAATTCTCGCGCTTCAAATGGCCGTTTCATTCCTTTTTGCTGTAATAATAATTCAAAGCGAGAACCTTGTGTTTTGATAATTAATTCACTACCTGGGAATGCTTCATCAATTGCAATACGTAAAGCGTCATGATCACCTACTTCTTTAATAGTTTGCAAGGCAGCTGCGACATCAATACCACAATCGCTAAGTACCGGCGTGCGAACACCGATTTGAGGTTGTCTCACAGGAGACCCCATATCCGTTCTAAAGTGATGATAAAACCGCCATCCTCTCATCATTTCTCGCAAACACGATAATTCAGGATAAAGATGCGGTTCGTGAAGTTGAGATAAAACTGATTCAGATTGAGACATTATTAATGGATAACAAACACGTTCACCTGAATCATTCATTATCCAGGTCGTACCAGTTTTTCGTTCCAGATAATTGGTAGATCTTCTTTTTTCCTTTCCATACCAAATGGCTTCATGTTTCACTTCTGGATCTAAATTAAATAATGAGATACCTCCTTTGGGTAACCCTAAAGCCAATTCATAAGTAAATTTATCAGTCCGTAACGATATTATCATCCTAATTGGATCACCACTGTGCCCTAATTTACGATCACCAGCCCATAAAACAGAAGGCATTCCACCTTCAAGAGCGAGTGTTTTGGCAAGAGAACCTTCAGCGGATTTTGCTAACAAACGAAGAGCATGATAGAGATTGCTTTTTCCACTGCCATTAGGACCAATAATCACGTTGAGGTTATTTAGCGATACAGAGATATCTTGCAAGGAACGATAGCCTTTGACAGAAAATTCTAAGATCATGATATACACTAAAATCCGGTGGCGCTAAGGGGCAATGTTACAATATGAAGGCTAACAATGTAAAACAATTAACTTAGCGATGTTCAATGTGGACGCAATTTCAACCCGAAAAGTTCGAAAATCGTCACACTCAAGGAGACAATTTCCAGCTTACTAACAAAGTAAGAAATTTCAGATATCAAGGTTCTTAACCACTTGAAAATTGGTTTAATCCATTCTTATTTACGATTTATTCGCCTTCGATAAAATATACTTTTCCTGGGAATTGTTGTTGAGCATTTGCAATATATAGGTAAATGCTGCCAAAATGGGGTCGTTTCCAACCAGAAAAATAAGAAATAAGATAGGTGTTATTCATGATTAATGGCATTAGAAACGCCCTAAATTCAAAACCATTAAGCGTAATTGCTAGGCCTATTCTAGGCAGCTTAGTATTTGGTGGTTTATTATTTGGTCCAATCGGGGCTATTTCAGGAGCCTTATTTGGCCTTTTTTATCAAGCACTGAGAACAATAGTGGTTCACTTATCCCTTGATGAAATACAGGAAAAAATATCAAATAAAAAGTACCTAAATGAGACTGAAAAGAGTGCATTCAATCAAGGGGTCCGTGCGGCTGATAGCTATCTAGAATGGGCAAAAACATTTCTACCAGGAAACGCAGCATTTAAAAAACCTGCTCATTACTATGCTGGTCTAGGTGCCAAAATATATGTATGTGATGATGAACTCATCAAAACAGTAAGTAACATTAAAACAAGCCGTAAAGGGTAATTAGCCAACCAATAAATAAAAGGAAGAGAAAATAAAATATTGAATTAAAGTAATAAATATTGGTCAACAATGTTGGCGAGTTTTGGCAACTATCTTAACAAAACCAAGTGCAAGCGTAGCTAATAAGTGTACTGCCGTAAACATAACCTCATCATTAAAATCATAATGTGAATTATGACAAAAATGACTATCTCCATTTCCAACAAAAAAATAGCACCCTGGTACTTTTTGTAAAAAGTATGAAAAATCCTCTGATGCACGAGCAGGTTTAGGTTTAATTTGCACCCTATTTTCACCAAATAACAGCTTTGCATGGTTCATCACATATTGAGTTTCGACAGTGCTGTTTATTGTTGGCGGGCACATTTGTGTAAAATCAATTTTGATGCTTGTTTGCGTTTGCTTTGCAACCAACTGAAGCACTTGTTGTAATCTATGTTTAATTTCATCTAATTTCTCTAAAGAAGGTACTCGAATTGTGCCCGAAATGGTTGCAATATCAGGGATAACATTTCTGATGGTTCCACTACTTAATTGCGAGATAGCAAGAATGGATGGTTCGCTTTCTTGACTCAAGCTTACACAGTAAGGCTCTAATTCGCAGATTATTTTGGCTAGCGCAATATTTGGGTTAATCACCTTTTCAGGCTGTGCTGCATGGCCACCTTTGCCTCGCACACATATGTCAAATCCACAATTACCATTGAGTGTGCAACCATTTCTTACAAGAACGGTGCCTAGGGGCGATCCAGGATGATTATGATAAGCAAAAATAGCATCTACTTCAGGATTCATTAAAACACCATCATCAATCATTGCCTTAGCACCCGCGCCGCCTTCTTCGGCAGGTTGAAAAACAAATTTCACCTTGCCACTAAGTGAACTTTTCATCTTTGTTAAAATATGGGCTACCGCTAATAAAGTTGCCGTATGTCCATCATGTCCACAGGCATGCATAATGCCAGCATTTTTTGACTGATAGGGTAATCCTGTTTCCTCATGAATAGGAAGTGCATCCATGTCTGCTCGAAGTGCGATGGTTTTTCCAGGATTTCCTGAATCTAGCAACGCAACAACACCTGTTTTTCCAATGTTTGTTTGCACAGGCAAACCAAGCTTTTCTAACTCTTTTGCTACTAAATACGCTGTTTTATACTCTTCATATCTTAATTCGGGGTTTGCATGAATTTGCCGACGTATATTTTGGTAATAGGGAAAAATTTGTTTTATCAATGAATGCATGAAATCTATCAACTCTGGTTGTAATATTATCTAACAAGTTAGGTGTTGAACATCAACAATGGTCTTATACCAACAGCTAGAAAAATTGCTCGGACGTATGAATCATCAATTATCCTATTAACATCTTACAGGTAGCCTATAGGGACTGCATCTACCTCTCGCGATAATGGTATATCCTTTTGTGTTAAACACACCACCATTGCATGCCCAACAGTTTGTTGCAGTCCGGATAAAAATTTAAAATTTGAGGAGGCATTGGCAGCAGGGTTGGCTGTTATTTTTATCTCAATCGGATAGTGCGTATTATTTTGCTCAATAATCAAATCAATGCCGCACTTGCAAAACCAATCTGAATAACATCATTTTAATCCCCTTTGGGAGTCAACCCTGTCATGAAAGAAACACCTTATTAGAGAGCCCCTTCTTCCCCCTGAGTATCAACGTCAATAGCTTGTATAAAACGTGGCACCATACAATAAAAACTAGCAGTTAATAGAAGCTCTATCATATCAGCATCATCAAAGTGTTTAGCCAAATTTTGATAAATCTGATCTGTGACTTGATTATTAAATACGGCCTCAGTTAACGTAAGTGCGGCTTTTTCAATTTGATTAAAGGCTTCAGAATGCTGCCACTTTGCTAATTGATCTATTTGTACTTGTGGTACCCCAGCTTTTTGTGCCATTTTTAAATGTTGTGTCATTTCATAGTCAGAATCGGCTAATTGTGCTGTTCTTAAAATCATGATCTCTCTTAAAGCGCGCGACGTTTGGCCATTACGTAATTGGTAAGCAAAATCCAACCATGCTTTGAGTAAATGAGGATTATTAGCCAAAGCTTTATATATATTAAGCGGTTTGCCCCCCAAGTTATGAATTTGTTGTGCGATTTCAGTGGGAATGTCTTTTAAGGGAATGCGGCTCATCATCCTCTCCTTTTTGTCTCTACTTGTACCACTTTAAAAAAGCTGCGTGTCATTGCCACTTAGAGCAAAGCAAAAGACAAGCAACCCCGAAGATCTTTTGTTAAATCTGGATTGTCGCTTAAAACTGCTCCTAAAATGACAGCGTTCTTGCCTAAATTTAAAATGGCTTGAGAAAATTAAAACTAAAAGTTTTATAAATTTTTACCATAAACCTTATAAAAGTAAGGTAAGCGCGATTCAACTGGAAAAAACTTTTGCAAATTACTTAATGTTTTAAAGCTTGTAATGCCATAAGGTTGATATTTTGCCTTTTGCGCCTGCCACGTCATACCTTCTCCTGAATAATCAATTTCATGCCATTCACGGCCTATGATGTGAGAAGTGTTTTCATCAAAGACTGCTACATTTTTGAGGTGATATTGCGCCGGTACTTTTTGCAAGAAAGCTGCCATTTTTTGTGCTTCGGTTTTATCTAGATCTCGTGTTGCTATCGCATGCAGTAATTCGGTTGCTGTTTTTGGCAACGTTTTTTGCAGCACTTGAATCTCAATTATTTCGTTTGGTTTTAAAGTGTTAAAATAAGTGATTAATAACTTTGCTTGCTTTTTTGACAATTTCATTTTTAACGGTGCTTGATTCTCACGCGCAGTGATGACCGATTGCACTTCGTGCCATTGTGCTAATGGATCCATTTCTTGCGCAAAGGCAATGCGTATATTCATCGATATTATTATAATACTTAAAATTTTTATGACTTTTTTCATAAAAAAATTCACTTGATGTCTCCTTACAAGCTTAATCAAGAATCCTATTTGCTGACATAATCAAACATTAAAGTTCAACTGTCAGATTAACAATATTGTCTTGCAGATCAATCGGAGCAATATAAGTCTGCGGATAAGCATCTATTATTGTGTCCGGGACAATATGATCCACTTGTAGAATATCTTGAATCATGAGCGGTTTTGGTTTTACATCAAAAAACATGGTTTCTTTACTAGCTGTGGATTGCCAAGAATACTCAGAGATCCCAAAGCCTTCAATTATTGGCATATTTCTTGCGTAATTTAAGGTAACGACATTACCATTTTCACGCACACCAATTACCAGCGCTGTATGCCCTGAAATACCTGCTGAACTTGAATGATCAGCTGTATCAAAAGTTCGAAAGGCAAATACTTGTCCTGGGTGAATATCTGTGAAAGGATTTTCAACATAAACAGGGTCAAGAACGTCCATAGTCTTAGCAGAATCACTGTTTAACCATGTTGCATCAACATAATCCCGCGTTGCTTCATCTTGTCCCATACGATAGGTATAGAGTTGATCAATCGTTGAAAATAATACCTCTGAACCAATGATTTTTGCAATCCATGAAGAGCAATCTTCGGGGCCGAAATTCTTGCCATCAGGATACCTTGCTTCCTCACGATGACCACCAAAAGCATAGCCACTATGAACAAAGGTAAATCCTTCAGGCGTCAGAGGATCTGAAAAGTAAAAACTGAAATTTTTACTAAAATCAGCAACTATATCGATATTTGAAAAACTTATCGGCAACGGAGTGACATGGACGATAGCGCTAGTATCCACCCAGTTGTTATAATCATTCATCAAAACATGCTGAATTTTACTTTCTTGGCCTAATAAACTTAAGTTTATTTCTAAGATAGCACTGTTCAAATAGGTTAATTTACTATTGCCATAAATCGCTGCGCTATCACCTAAAATAACAATTTCAGGCGGCGAAAGATCATCAAGTGTTTGCCCTTTAACAAGTTGTATAAAAACAGCATCATCTAAAATAAGCTCTTTGGCATTGAATAAGATATTTTCCATTTTATTGGTTCGAAGCGACCAAGTGGCATCTGCATTGAGTTCAGTATTTGTCACAATCATTTGGTTCAGTGATTGTATGCATGAAATATCATTATCTATTCTGGCAATGACTTGAGCTTGCAAAACGGACAAATCTGATTGAGTGAACTGCGCAGCCATGATTGCATTTTGTTCAAGTAATGCATTTTGCTCTTCATAAATTTTTTGATAATACTGCTGATGTTGTAAAACAGCATCCTGAACAAGATCAGAGCTTTGATAAGCCACCTTAACAAGTTGATGTAATTTTGAATCAATCATGGTGTTCTTCTCGTGAAGGCAAATCCCATAGCTGTTGAATTTCTTCGTAGGTATCGTTGCTAAGAATAGCAATCGTAGGATTTTGGGTTTTATCTAACCATAATAACAATTGTTTTAAATTGTTTTCTTCTAATGCAACACAGCCTGCTGTACCTGAAGTATTATTACGCCAAATATGCATAAAGACGCAAGAGCCGAAGCCAGGGATATTTTTGTTGTTATTTTGAATTGCAATCCCGTACTGATACAACGAAATTTTTTGCATTTCTTCTTTTGATTGCCAATCTGGAAAACCTATCTGCTTACTATTGATAATTTGATTATAATAATAGGATTTAGGATCATCTACGCAAATTGTACTTTCCTCTATGGGGATATAATCCATTTTAAAATCAGACATGGCATTAAATCCAAAAGCTGATCCCAATTCAAATATGCCCATGGGCGTACACATGTCTCCTTCTTTTTTAGACGCTGTGATCCCATGTTGACCCACAACCACAGGCATGCTATTACCGATTGCTTGCCAGGCTTGTGACGCATCATGACGGGAATATCTTTTCAAAGTTCCTTGAATATCACCTTGGTGTGCCGTTGTCACAACCATTAATTGCTTGGCGTTCTTGTTAAGATGGGCTTGATTGGCGAATACCTGTAAAGAGCAAATGGATATGAAAAAAGCTAAATAAAACAGTATTTTAGACATACCTATCACATATTGTTACAAGTCAAAGGAGAATAATTATATATCAATAAGGTTGTAAAAAGAAACATCACCCCAATACCCCTCAAAGCAATGAGACTATACTTCTGGCAGGGAATCAAAACATCAATCGCAACTTTTTAAAGGTAACATGCAAACTGTGTCAATTTTTGATTTAATTTAAAGCATTATTAACAAATTCGACAATATGCGAAACACATTGCTCAGGCATTGTGTTAGAAGTGTCTATTAACAAATCATAATTAACATCTTTATGCACGTTAAAATATTGATGTCTGGCCGATCCTATTATCCTATCGCCTCTTTGTTTTTCTCTTTGCTCTAAAACTTCTAAATTAGCAGTGATGCCTATCGTAAAAATATAACAATTTTCCAGCGCATTTTTCCATTCATCAAGCGCCTTTTGCCCGAATGCCACTTCATCAACAATCACATTGTGACCATTTAAAACTAATGTGTTAACCATCGCTTTATAGGTATGATTTATTTTCTTTGCATAATTTCCCATTTGAATGCTAAAAACTGTTTTACCTTCATGGTCCTGCTCTTCTTGCCACCAAAATCCTTCTTGTACTTTTTCACCAACCCAGTTATTCATTTTTGGAGGCATCATGTTAATCATGGTATCAATCCCAATATGCAAAAAGGGCATATCAACTGTTTCTTGAAAAAAATGGCTAATTAATGATTTACCAACACTGGAGGGTCCATTAAGAATAACGACAATAGGCATGTCAGATTTTTTTATATGCATGATTGGAATGTGTTCCCATTTTAAAAATATTTAAATATTTGATTTGTAATTCTTTCATAACCATGGTAAATCTAGTCACCATTCCAAACAGATGTCGTTTGCAGAGCCACATGACTTACACATTCAACTTACTCACATCAAAGCCTAATATCCAGTTTCAACGCGGCCAAACTTGCAAACTTTATGCATTGTCTAACGCTATGGAATGGTTAAGCGAGAATTATTCCAACCAACCCGTGCCACCTATAGTAAGAAAGCAAAAGCTCCCGAATGAGCAAAATTCCATCCGGCAGCTCGCCAAGGGACTAATCGGCTCAGAAGTGGGTGAGGTTTATGGCGATCTCAATTTACTCAAAGTTGCGAAAGATAGTGGATTTACCAATTTTAAATCTATTGAATGCTCAACGATTGCGCAATATTGCGCAGTCATTCAAACCGCGATTGATCATAACCTGATCCCCATTGTGGTGTTTGATGTCAAATTGTCAGGTTCTAACACAGGACATCCTTTTAACAACAATGGTTTACATGAACATGCAGCTGTTATCAGTAGCTATTTTCATACCAAAAGCGGCGAATTAAGATTTAATGCCGGACAATGGGGACATTATTATGGTTTTTCAGCCATAGAGCTTGCTCAAAGCAATTTTCAATTAAGTGAAGTTAGAAAGCCTGAGATGTTTATTAAATCACAGGGGGGATGGCTAAATGCCAAGGATTTTTCCCAAAATGATATCCAGGAAATGAAAAAACAAGGTGCCATTTTAAGACAAGCACGACGTCATGATTTAAAAAAGCATGGCACATTTAAAGGAAGAGTTATCATTGGCGCGCCCAATGGAATTAGCTATGATTTTAATGTAAACAATGTTGTTGCAAACCCTAATCCACAAG
>JBFXKR010000010.1:0-11204 GCA_050173595.1 Candidatus Berkiella sp. | reverse complement strand
TAAATTGTTAGAAAAATACGCGAAATTAGGAATTGTTTCAAATGAACCCACAACAGAATATGAACGAAGCTTTGGAAATGCCATAAGCGATGGCTTTAAAAACTTTCCAAAAAATCTTGGAAGGTTATTTAATAAACCACCTAGAACGCCTCTTGAAATAGCTAGAATGAAAAATCAAACTCAAATTCTTGAAAGCTTTGAAAAAAGTAAAGTAATCCCTAAAGAAGAAACTGTTAGGTCAAAAGAACATAATGATCTTTTAGGCCGCCTTGAGAGTATTGAAGAAAAAGTTGATAGTTTAGAAAGCTCTCTGAAAGATAGTCCTCTTGTGACAGATCCATCACGTGTTGTGCTAACAGAAATGAAATCAAATGAATTGGAAGACAAGTATGGTAAGTATCTTGCGCAAAACAGTGAATTTCTTGAAGCCATTAAAAACAGAGATCCAGATAAAATGGACAAGGTGTTGGTGGATGCTATGATGAATTATTGTGCAGATATCTATGATGACAAACATTTTGCGACACCACTTGAACAATTTAAGCAAGTTCTTGAAGGGTTATGTGCTAATGGCTGTCAAACGGCAATGTTTATCAAAGCTCAAGCTTTATTAGGTCGAGATCAAACTGTTAAAGAAATGATGGCAATGTCTTTTGACACAAGAACAAAAGAGCAAATTAGCGAAGATAAAAACGATCTGTCAAATATGTACCAACGTGATGATATCGCAGGCATAAAAGTACTCAAGAACGTGAACCCAGATACTACATTGGTAGTTCATCCAAATGTTCGAGACAGCGGCAAAATGCATATTAATGACTTATTACCTAGTACCCCAACTCCGAATAAAGGTGTTAAGAATAATTAGCGGGATTACATGCTATAAAGAAAACACCTATTTTGCCAGGAACTTAGTTGTCACCAGGTGCTTCGCATATAATCCTAATACTGGAATGTCGCGCTACATCTTAACAATTTTCTTGGCAATAATGACTAAAATCAAATTTTTAAAGTGAAATCTGTAGTTAAAATCAAAACATAATTGCACTTTGTTGTATATAACAAAGTGCAATCAGGTTTATTTTGACTTAGTACTTAGTCATCACACCTTTTGATTTTTTAAGAAAATCATTTAAAGTTTCCTTTATTGAATCATATTGTGCATTCAAAGGTTGTGCTTGAGCATGTGCTGCAAAAGAAGGCGTAATAGCAGTTGCTGTAATAGCTGCAGGATTAGCAGGTGTTATAGCGGTAACTGCCTGAGCTGGTGCAGCTTGCACAGTAGGCGTTACTTGTACTGTATTTTCCTTTTTCATTTTTTCCAATTGCTCTTTTGTTGCCACTTTGCTAAAAGCAGTGAAGAGAACTGGATTATCTTTAACATACTTGCGAAGATCATAGGTAGCATTTCCTCTATTGTGATCTTGCAGTTTTAAAGTGTGTGAACCCTTTTTAAGCGTATCAACATCATCTACTAAACCATTTTCTAACAACAAGCCGAAGATTTGCAACCATCGCTGATGGGCTTTAGCTTTGTGGGGCACTGTTGATAAAGTATTTAAATTACCAGCAAGTGACTCTAAAGTTATTGGTTTTGAGCAAGTAATAGGGTAAGCAGGGTTAAAAGTTTGTTTTTTAACATGACCAACTAATGTTTGTGCCATACTCAGATCCTTTTCAGAAGGAACTGTTGGGTTAGTGCCATATTTGCCCGCTTTTTCCAAAAGCTCTTTTTGCTCATGTGGACAAAGGCGTTTGAACAAATCAATCACAGTAGGGTGAGCCAAAGTTTTGAGCATGTTGTTATCAATCATATATGATAAGTGAAAATTTGGCATGCCAGGCATTCCAGAAATCATTGAAATCTCGGCTTGGTATTTATCTAACAGCGCTAAAATAATTTGTTCTTTTTCAGAAGCAATGGTATCTGATTTACCAGTCTCAGTAGGGTTAACGCCCCATGACTGTATAGCAGATGTTAATAATCGAGTTGCTAAGCTGCGCATATTATTTGGCATTATATCAGCAAAGTAGGTTTCCATTAGAGATAAAGCAACAAGTTTTTGCGCTGCATTTTCAGTTGACTGTGTGGCATCTTTTCCATCTTTAGGTTCTTTTTCAAGAGAAGCAATAGCCTTTATAAGTTTAACCGCTTGCGTTTTCGCAGTTTTAGGATAAATTGATGCATCAATTTGATCAGCCATGGTTGGACCAAATGGGGCAATCATGTCTAGATCACTGAGAGATAGTTCTTTGTGCTCAATGAGTTCGGCAAGGACTGTATCTAACGCTTGGGCATTAGCACTATAGCGGTTAACAAGTTCTTCAATAAACTTGCGGCTATAAATCATATCTCTAGAAACCGCCTGTTGTGTAGCTAAACCGCGCGCTTGTTCTAATTGGTTATCTAAAACTAGCCCACGAATTTGATCTTTCATCATTTCTTGTTGTACCAAAGGATGATCTAACACACTAATCGCGTTACTTTGTATAGCCCATTCATACAATTTTCTGTTTTCAACAATTTTCATTTCGCCAATGTCTTCCCATGTTGCCACTGAAAGGGCACCATCAGATAAATCAATACGAGCTTGTTGATATTCGTCTAGGATTCTCAAAACGATAGCGTGCATATCAGGACTGGTATTAGGCTTTTCAATAATGTTTACCAATACTGATCCGTATTCAACAAACGTATTTATTGTATTATTGTTAGCAGCGTTCGTCGCACTGTTTGTTGCTTGGAACATAGCTAATAATTTGTTAAATAGAGCAAGATTGCCTTCGATAGCCGCTTTACGAATTTGTTTTTGAATAACACTTAACATGGAATATACCTCTCTAAATATAAATGTTTATTAGTGAGGTATTTTTTGCAAAATATGAAACATATCACGAGCTACAAAGCATACCTCGTGATAGACCCGTTTAATGTATAAACTAGGCAATAAAATAAGCCAGTCCTCGATTTCATATCGAGAAGACCTACCACATAAAGGCGAAACATTAACAATCATGTTTTTATGTGTCAATAAATTAACTACATGATGTGACCGGCGGTGTATTAAAGGCGATAGCTAGTCTTTAACAGCAAATTGTCTACTTTTATGATCTTATTTTTAAAAGTATTGCGACAATCTTGGGCGCAGACTATGAATGATAAGCGGTATTACAAAAACGCCAATCGTTATCCACGAAAGCACGGTATAGCCTTTTGCAATCAGTTCAATTAATCCTAACTGGGTCATTAAAGCGGCCACAAACACTAAGGCAATAGCGCCATAAGATTTTTTGTGCTCTACATGAAGTCGTTTATAAAATGCATGTAATAGACCAACGCCGGTTTGTATTAATGTTCCTCCTAACATGATGGTGAATAATATGGTCAGTGAAACATACCCTAAATTATCAAGCAAATGTTTTGAAGGTATCATCACACTTAACACGGCTTGATGATCAGTTAAGAGTGCAAAGTAAAATATGATCCCCGGAACCATCGCAATAGGGCCTGCTAGTAATCCTGCTATAGTTGCTTGTTTGCCTGATTGGACGTGACGCATGGCAAATACAACTGCGGGTAATGCGGCAGCATTATAGCAAGCATAGATGATACCGTTTTTAATCCAGCTCCAATTAGGCTGCTTTATTTTTAACAACGATATAACATTCGTGTTAGACTTCATGATAGACAACACTAAAATAACAAAAAATACAAGATATAGCAGCAGCGTCCAAAAAGTAAACGCCTTTTCAATTAGGGCTGATGATTTCAATGATATAACGAAAATGGCAGCTAAACACAATAATATCCCAACCGTTAAAGGCATGTTTAAAGTGTCATGTAGCAGATGAGCAACAGTAATTGAAATAATCGATAATACCAACACTATCACATAGATGTAGCAACCTTCATATAGTATCCAGCCTCTACCCAATAAGTGTTTTAATAAGTTTTTGTAATCATAAGCTTTAATACGATATGCAAGTAAAAAGGTCGCAGCGCTTAGTAACGACCAAACTGTTAAGGTCACTCCCATTGCTAATAATCCATCTAAGGGGCCAAGCTTCAAGAAATATTGAACTAATTCTTGACCCGTTGCATAACCTCCGGCCACGATGATAGATTGAAAAACAATCCCAGGTAATAAATATATTGTAAAAAGTCGCTTTAACATCTTTATGCTCACTTTAACAACGTAACACCCAGCCCTGGTTTATCTGTAATGTGCATCATGCCGTTTTTAATGATAAATCCTCCTTCGACCACATCTTGTTTTAAATCTAGGCTGCCATCTAAATCTAAATAACGTGTTGCTGGGCACGCAAATGCAGCATGTAGTGCTGCTGCAATGCTGATGATGCTTTCATCGTTACAACCCCACATGAGCTCTAAATTAGCATCACGTGCAATTTGAGCAATTTGTAGCGCTGGGATCAATCCGCCGCACTTCATCAGTTTGATGTTATAAATGCCGCAACTTGGTGATGGCTGTAATAAGTCTTTAGCATCTTGAGGTGATAACACACTTTCATCTAAAGCAATTAAACGTCTGCTTGATTCAGGTAGTTGTTGTAGTAATGCGGTATCTTTAACTTTCATGGGCTGCTCTATTAATTCCAGGTTTAATGGCTCAGCCAGTTCAATCAAGGCAATGCAATCAGCTAAACTATAGCCTTGGTTCGGATCAACGCGAATGGTTACTTTAGGATAATGTTTTCTTAGCTCTTGCAATCTTGCTATATCTTCACTTAACGATAACCCGAGTTTGATCTTAAGATGTGTAAAACCACGCTCAACGTATTCTTGTGCTTCAGTCAGTGTTTCATCTATGCCCTTTATGCCAATGGTAATTGACGTAGGTAAACTTTGGTGCACTTGTCCTAGTACTTTTACTAAAGGTTTTTTCAATAATTGAGCATAAGCATCGTGAAGAGCCATATCTAAGGCAGCACAGGCAGCAGGTGTTGTCTGAAGTTTTTTTAGATAGTTTTCACTCATTGATTTTAAATTGTTAATATCGCGGTGATGCAACATGGCTAAGTTTTGCTCAGATAGCGCAAGATAGGAATCTTGAATGCTCTCACCAGTCACAGGTTCACTAGGAGAGGCACATCCTAAACCAATAATGCCGTTATCAAGCTCAACTTTCAAAATAACCATTTGCACATCAGTTTGGGTTTTATAGGCAATGGTATAGGGCCTTGTTAAAGGAAAATGTTTAAGCTCAGCTTTAATTGAATTAATCTTCATAAACACTCGTTTTAGGTTTAGCAAGAAAAGCCCTGATGGCAGGTAATAGTGCCTCAACACCTTGTTGTCGTGGTCGTACGACGGGGATCCCTTGAAATTCAGTTAAGATATTATCTGTTTTGGTGTTAAAGCAAATTCCGATCACAGTTGCGCCAAGCATATTAATTAGTGCTATTTCAGACTCAAGCGAGGGCATTTTACTATGACTGTTTGGTCCGTGATTATAATGTGTGCGTTCAGGTACATGTTGTAAAATCACGCCTGTTGCGCCACCTGAGCAGATAAATTCGGCGCCACATGGACCACTTGGGTTACGTAAAGAGGATTGGCCTTCTATTAAAATTAAATCAGGACTTGTTTCCTTATCACAGGTAACAATAGCATGTTCTAGCTCACCAGATACAAAATCATTCAAAGTACTGTCAAGAATAAAGCCATATTTGAAACCCTGCATCCAACCACTTTGCCCAGTATAAACCATTTGAGCTTTGATTTTATTTTCATTGCATAAATTGTACAGCATCACCGCAGTTGTACGTTTACCAATAGCACAATCTGTTCCCATTACCGCAATCCGAGGTGTTTTCACCTGATAAATTTCTCCCTCCCAAGCTTTTAAGGAAGCATATGGTTTTGGCTTACGAATATCTAAAACGCTGACGCCTTTCGCTTTTGCGAGGTTCATTAATTCAGGATCTTCTTCAACCAAACTATGTAAGCCATTAACGATATTTAATCCAGCAAGGATTGCGCTGCGAAGACCTTCTTTTAAGGTTGCTGTTAAAATGCCACCATGTGTTGCGACCCCAACCACACAGGTGGTAGGTATTTCACTCAACTGTGTCATTGCTTGTTCAACACTAGCAAAAACAGGAATGTTCCTCTTTTTTCCATCTAGGATTTCGCCAGCATCTTTACCAACACTGATGCTATCGACAACGCAACATAACTGAAAGCGAGTAGAGCCGTGAATTAAGCCATGGGTTGTTTTGCCATTTGCAGTGTTTAGTAACCCATCTGTTAATGAAATAATTTTCTCTTTACTCATGTTTTTTTCCTATAATGACTACATTTGAACTTGTGGTTTGTGTCGTTGCTGGCTCATCACCAGACTTTAGCATTGTTATGCTCTCAAATTGAAGCGTCAGCAGTTTTGCTGGGTTGCGGCAAACATCCCGTAATTGAGCTATATCGATTCTTATATTATTTTGTTCATTTGAAGCTAAACCTAAACGTTGCCTTAAGTACTTAGCATTTAGCTTCATAGCTTGAAAAAATTCACAATTCGCCGTTTCAACATCTTCAGGGATGGGCTGCTTTCGCTTACAAAGTAATCGTATCAGACCTTGCTTTAAAGGTGCTGTGTAGGGGATGACTCTGCCATTTTGTGCGGCATCTTTTTTTAAATTATAGCCTGGCACAGAGTAAACGAAAGATAGTTTTGAATTATCATCGCTAAATAAATCAAGATAAAAACGATCAAAATGTGCTTCGCACATTGAGGTGGATTTTCTAATGTCACCAGCCTTAGTATATCTTGTCCAGCCTAATTTTAAACCACAGTTCAGTACATCATATAAATATTGTACTAATACAGTTTGCTCTGTGAAATATTGTAAATGAGAACCAGTATATCTATTGCTTTGTGTAATAATTTCTTGAGTATCAGTGCTTGGCTCTTTAGTGGTTTGCTGTCGCCTTTGTACGGCTAGGAGCAGGCCTTGATATTTAGGCTCAGAAGTTATTTCAGATGATCTCAGAATGGTTATTTTGTCTCGTGCTTTGAGATTGTCGATGAGATAATTTAATTTTTTGACATATTTATTACCCATTGCGACAACTTTAGCTTTATCCGCACAGCTTAGATGTTCGCATGATAAGGCCTGTTGATCGGCGACTATAATCACCACTTTGCTTTGTGGCCCTAAGGCTTGGGCTACTTTTAAGCCATTAAGCACCATCGTTAGTGCATCAAGGGGTAAACCGACTGAGAGTCCGTCGGTTCCTGAGACAAAGCCAAATCCCATCATGACATGTGGTTTTTGAGGATAAATGGCATCAAAGTTTGGGCTGATATTTCCATCATACCCTCGAAGATTGGGATCATCTTTTAAGACTGTTCGCAGTCGTAAACTTGGACCTATGTTCATGGCACTTTTCCTTATAAAATGCCCGACTTGCCCAGGATTACACAAAAAAAACCCCGGACTTGCCGGGGTTTGATTAAAATTTTAACAATACACTATCGCCCCGGAGTTGCTAGGTTAAAATACCAAAAATAAAAATAGGGGCTGCAATAGTGATGAGTGTTCATAAAAAAATATGTAAATCCAAATTTAATGATGTTTTCATCATTTCAAGTTGTCTACCAGATGTCAAGCCCTTTTTTTAACTCCTGACGAACGGTATTTTAAGGGATAGCTATTAGCTGGGTGGGTAGAGTTTAACAATGAATTCATAAAGCGAGGGGCGTGATAATCAATATAGTGAATTGGTAGTATTAGCGTGAGCTATTTAATTTGAATTTTGTTATTATTAACACTCACATTAATTATGAATATGTAAGTAGGGATATACATGAACGTTGGTCCTAAATCAGCTTGTCAAAAGTTAACAGAACTGCTTCAAGGACCTGCTCCTAAACCTGGTGAATTTGAGCAAGCAACGTACCATTTACTGCTGACCAAATTTGCTTGTCATGAAGGTTTAGTAGAAAGCCCGGATTCTCGCTCTAATAGACTACGTTTTATTACAGAAGAAGAATATGACAGAATGAAACCTAAATAAGGCATAGATATATTTGACTACTATATGTTTAATTTAGACATATATTCTTTCAAAGTGCTGGCGTGCTTTGTAGCAAGTAACAACATGCTAAAATAGCTTATTCTAACCATCTTTTACGTTTTACAAACACATAGACACCGTATGAGAAAACAGACATTAAAATAAAAGCAACAACATAGCCTAATATAGTAGTATTATCCAATATTCCTTTAAAATTCATCCCAAAGATGTTAGAAACCAAAGTGGGTGGGATAAATATGGTAGCTAAAATAGTAAAGAATTTAATAATGTTTGTTTGTTCAATGTTAATTAAACCCAATGTTGATTGTAATTGAAAACCCAATTTTTGATTTAAATATTCACCGTGTTTTAACATGGCTCTAATGTCATTATGATTTTTCTCTAAATTTACCATCATCTCTTTTGAAATAGAAACTGAGGTATTTTTTTCAAAAAAAGTTGCAAGCAATGAAAGGCTTGATAAGCTTTGATATATTTTTGATAACAAGCTTTCTAATAAATTTATTTCTCTTAATGTTTTGTTTAGATCTTTTTTATGAATATCCTTTTTGTTTTTGTCAATATTTCTAATGAGACTAAAAGCAAGATTTTCAGACTTTTCATCAATAATCTGATATAAATCAGCAATTTTTCCAATAATAACTGTAAATAAAGTTTGAAATGCTTCAATAGGACTTTTAGCATAATACTTTCTATCCGTGAGTTGAGAAATAAACGTATTTGTTGGGCTTGGGTTTGAAAAGCGCAAGGTGACAAAAATCGATTTTGTGAGAATAAAAGTAACCACATGACTTTCTGGAACAGGTATTACAGTCGTCACAACATTGAACGATAAATACACACCATTATTTTCTTCAAAAAATCGATTTGAAAATTCAATATTATTCATTTCATAGTGAAAGGGTAATGAAATGTTATATTCGTTTTCTAGATAGTGTCTGTCATCGTTGTTTGGTTCAAATACATCAATCCAGATGATTTTGTCTTTTTCATTTTGACTGACGGCTAAGTTTCCATCTCGATCGTAAGTGATTTTTGTCATCATAATATCAAGATACCTTTTAAACTTAGCGTTTGGCTAAAAATGCAAGATCTATATCTTAATTGTATATATATTCAGCAGGTGAATGTGTGACTTATAAACTAATGTCGGCGAAGAAATTCATTCTCCTTAATTAAGAACGAGTCTTTAGCTGTTAAGAATAGGTTTAGCCTTGAGGAATCAGAACTCCTCAAGGCTAGTTGCAACTGGCATGGTCATTACTTTATTTTGTTAGAGTAGCAGTGATGGGGAAATGATCAGATCCACAGATAGAAAAATTAGCATTTATTCGTGCTTCTTCATTATCTGGATAAATAGTAAAAAGATTAGAGCTGATTATTTCACCTGAAAGGGGTGTCATATTTCGAATTAATATATGATCAATGTCAGACCAATTTGATGACATATAGTAAGTTGTTGAATAAGGGCTAGTAAAACCATCCTTGCCTAAGGCTGTTAAACTGTCAGTGAAACCTGCTGTAGCCAAATTATTTTTCAAGTTGCCGTTAGTAATTTCAAAATTAATATCGCCCCCTATGATATCAATGGCATTACTCTGAGGAGACATGATCTCTAGCAGGCTATTTAATTCTCTTTCACGATTATACGGTTTGTCACTATCCAAATGGACCGATGCAATGCGTATTACTTGAGAAGGATTGCTTTTACGTTTTGCAATAATATAAGCAGCGTGATTGCCATCATTCGAAAGTGCCAAATCTTGAAAATTTATATTGGTAAGTAAATTCTTTTTAACTAACAATGCAACACCGTTAGGTTCCCAAGGTGGATCGTTAGTAATCCAATTTGACCAATATGTTGGAGAATGATATGCAGCATATAAGTCGAAAGAATTTTTCATTGCATCTTTAATATATTGTAGCTCAACTTGAGTAGTTTCTTGCAAAGCAAATACATCAGTTGTTGAAGCTTGTTGCTGTAAAAAGGCGATAATGCGATCTCGTCGTAATTCTCTATTTAATAACGGCAAGCTACTCTCAGGATAGTAACTTGGAGATGCCCAGCAAGGAGCTAATATATTAAAGCTTACCACCTTTAAGGTAGAGTCTGTTACGGGGGCTGCATGAGCAATTAAAGGCATTAAAAAAGTTGAAAAACATATTACAATAAATAGTGCATATGAGCGAAATGTTATATTTTTCATTGTTTAATCCTTACTCTTACACAGCCTTTAAATATCATATATCTATTAAATTTAATTAAGAATAGCTTTTGAAATGACCTATCATGAAAGATTTAAACTTAAATCAATTTAGATCGTAATTAATTAATGTGGCAATTTAGCGTAACTGCAATTGATGCGGTTTTTGAACTACTAACAACACCGTCTTTTTGAACGGTTTACCTGCAGGGTATCTATAGCTTTTTATGACAAAAATTTGTTGCAGAGTGATTTTTGTTAACAAAATTTGTCGCATATTAATTGACATTGTTATCTGCCCAGCTGTACAGTTGAACACCTTGTATAACTAAATGAAATATCTTATGTGGGGTTGACGAATGAATAATGGGACATCTAGTAGTGAAGAAGAAATAAGCGGCAATAGATCTAATATGGGTGTTCATTCATTTTCTACATTGCACCAGGCAGCTGCAGCTGGCGATATCAAGGCTATTCATGCCTTAGTAACAAGTGGTGCGGATATCAATGCTTGGGACCCTTGGGGAGAACAAAAAACGCCGTTAATTTATGCCATTGAAGCGCGTCAAGTAAAGGCTGTAAAAACCCTTATATCTATGGGAGCGGATACCAATCTTGTTGGCAATGATGATCAGAATCAATTACATAGTCCAATGTTTTTTGCGCTCTCGAAGATAATTGATTTACCGCCAAGTCATAGTTTTACTGGCCAAGTTGGTGTAATTGAGCATTATTACAAAGTTTATACTTCGAATAATGAATATAGAGAAATTGCTTATGATCTTTACAAATCCGGAGCATCACTGATTGATGTTGTAGATAAAAACTGTACGCCGATTATGGTGGCAGCAATAGAAAAGAATGATGTGATAACAGTAGAATCTCTACTTTCTCCTTATATTTGGAACTCTCTAGATAAATTTGAGGTTTACTCTAAACTT
>JBFXKR010000009.1:0-11328 GCA_050173595.1 Candidatus Berkiella sp. | reverse complement strand
AAATTGTTAAGTGAAGGCAAAAATGAATTTGAACTTCGTTTAGAAAAGTCAGGCCAAGGCCCTGTTAAAGCGGGTGATATTCAGCTTGATCCTAATATCGAAGTGGCTAACCCTGATCATGTGATTGCCAATATCACAGCACCACAAGGTAAGATTAAAATGATCTTAACCGTGGCGCGTGGTCGTGGTTATGAACCGGTGAGCATTCGTAAGACAGCTGAAATGCAAGAGTCTGCAACGATTGGCCACTTACAGCTAGATGCCTCGTTTAGCCCTGTGCGTCGTGTTACCTACACCGTTGAAAGAGCGCGTGTAGAAAACAGAACAGACTTAGATAAACTGATTATCGATATCGAAACCAACGGTACTTTAGATCCAGAAGAAGCGATTCGCCGCTCAGCCACTATTTTGGCTGAACAGCTTTCCGTTTTTGTTGATCTAAAAGGCCAAGAAAGACCAACAGAAACCAAGAAAGAAGTAGGAATCGATCCTATCTTGCTGCGTCCTGTTGATGAGCTTGAATTAACCGTTCGCTCGGCTAATTGCTTAAAAGCAGAAAACATTTATTACATTGGTGATTTAATTCAACGTACCGAAATGGAGTTGTTAAAAACACCAAATCTTGGCAAAAAGTCTTTAACCGAAATTAAAGATATTTTGGCTGCCAAAGGGTTATCACTCGGGATGAAACTCGAAGGATGGCCACCAGCAGGCTTAGAAAAGAAAGAAAACACGACGACTAATTAGGAAGTGTCATGCGTCATCAAAAATCAGGTCGTAAATTAAATCGTACTAGCTCACACCGTAAAGCCATGTTTCAAAACATGGCCGTTTCGCTGATGAAGCATGGTCTTATTAAAACAACATTGCCTAAAGCGAAATCATTACGCTCTGTGGTTGAGCCATTGATAACTTTAAGCAAAGTAGATTCTCTTGCTAATCGTCGTTTGGCTTATAACCGCCTTCGTGATAGAGAAGTGGTCACCAAATTGTTTAACGAAATTGGACCACGCAATAGCAAACGTCCTGGCGGATATTGCCGCGTGTTAAAATGTGGTTTTCGTGCCGGTGATAATGCACCTTTAGCCATTATTGAATTGGTTGAGCGCGAAATCGCGGAATAACTTTACGTTAATATCAAAAAAGCCAGGCATTGCCTGGCTTTTTTTTGTCAAAACAAATTGTTATTTATTTTGAATTTTCTTGAATGAAACCTGTCGTGATTTGGCCACAACATTTTTCGCCAAAAGATCTTTTAAGCTTTTTCTAGCTCGTTGCTCCTGGTTATCTCTATTAGCATCATTTTGAGCGCCAGGAATTACCTGTTGCGCGATAATGTCAGCTATTGGAAAAGCAGCTATCTGTGCTTGTGATTCAATCTGGGTTTTATTCTCTTTTAAGTTTTGTGCTAATTGGGGCATCATTTCATCATACAATTGTTTTATAAATTGTTTACGTTGATCTGCTCTTTCATTTGCACTTAAGGTTGCATTGGTATGTTGAAATTTACCAATAAAATCTTCAATTCTTCTATCAATCTCTTCTTCAATTGCTTTCTTAATTGCTTCAAAAATCTCACGAGCAATAGCGCTTTTACCAAATTCAATTTCGATTAATTTCCTGATTTCATCAAGGATTGGCTTGATACCATATTTTCTGTAAATGTGATTGCCAGCAATCGCGCCTACGACTAACAGTGTTGCAGGACCTGAGTAATAGCGATTAATGCCAGTTTTTTCTTCTACAGTATTAATCAGAGCGCTTAGTTTGCTTGGTAGTCCCCACTTTCCGTCAGTTGTTTCACAGAATATATCACCTGCTGCACAAACCAATTTCTGCGGTTCTTCAACGATGGCTTTGCTAGCAAATAGCATATCCATAATATAGTGATAACAGGCGCTTACCAGAGCTTGTGGGCCAGATTGTGACATAAATACCTCAACTTCAAAGGGCAATCTTGGGTTATAGAGCAATTCTTGTTCGGATTTTATAGTAGTGTGTTGTTTAATCAACTAATTTTGTGGCTTCGCTGATAAGAGGCACCCATGGCAAGATGAAACGTTAGATTCGATTCGATAAATATAAAGATCTTAACTCCCCATCGCTGGTACTTTTGACAAGCGAGGATTGCTGGGCGTTAAACTTGGGTAAATACACTACCTGTTTTTGAATTTTAGTATCGTAGTCTTGGGCAATTTTTTCACGACTAAAAACATACTTTTCGCAAAATTCTTGCCAATAGTGAAGTGATTGTATTAACGGTTTCAATTGTATTGCAAGGTAAGCAAGCTCAGTAGGCGCAGTCATACTCACCCAATTTTGCCAACAATTTGCCGCCGTAAAAGAGAAATTTGCTAAATTCAGCGTAAATAAAAAGCCTTGTAACACGATTAAAAGCCCACTAATACCTTGATAGTAATGGCGAGCTTTTTCGCTGTGAACACGATTCCAAGCGCGGATTTCATAAATATCTTCAAGCATGGCGATAAAATCGCTTAAGGCTTGCACCAACATGATTTTAATCAACGCTTGGGCTATTAAGCTGGCAGCGCCTAACACACTGACGCCACAACAAGCACTCAACATGACAGCACCATAAAAAAATAATTTTTTGGCTGTTTTTAATTTATTGTTTTGAATATAGATCTGCAGTTCTTGACAATAAAACCTGAGCAAATGGTGATAGGTTAAATCCTGTTCAAGTCTCAAAAAGGCAGTGCCATCACCGCGCTTTTTTAAAAATTTGTAATAGTCTCTTATTTCTCTAAAAAAATTATGATCTTTAGCAAGTCCAAAATCTACAGCAATGGACGAGTGCATTTTTTGATCTATTAAGAAATTTCCCTGATGCGGATCGTTATGGGCAATGCCTTGACGATGACAAGCTCTTAAGGCGCAAAAACTTAAAAAATCCACCTCTGGGTTTTTAACTTTATTGATACTCCATTCACTTCTACCTTTAATGTATTTCATTAAAATATACATTTTATGATTTTGGCTATCATAAAAATAACCGATTAAATAATCTAGCTTTTGTAAATAAGCAATTTCTCGATAAGCTAGGCGTAATAAGTGATGGGGGCTTAAGTCAAAATTTTTATTTTTACCCTCAAGATCAATTACCTTGCATACCATTAACCCATCTTGATAGGGGTTCATCACATGAAAAGCTTGGCCAAAACTTCCATGGCCTAATAGATTTTCTTTGTTCAATTTAATGTTTAATACGCGTTTATCTTGCAAGCGCGTGATCAAAATGGATGAATTTACAGGTAAAGATAACATTTGGCCTGCAATCCTTTGCGATGGCTAAAAGTTAGGAGTTATTTCAGAATAGATATTGAATCAAGATTAAGTCAAGCGTGTAAAAAGAACAATCCCTGTTCTTGGCAGTGTATTCAAGATGTGACGGTTTACTTTACGTATATGCCGCACTTTTTTAGGGGCCCTCTTTCTTTTTTAGAGAGCTTTAAATCCTTACACTTTTCTTTAATTTCTAATAAGACTTCTCGCTCATAAGTAATTCGCTTCTTGGGTTGAGTATTATCAAAAGCTGGCGTAATGGGGGCTTTTGGATCTGGGCCGTCGTTAGACATCATTTCTCCTTATTTTAAATTTTAGGTTTCAATCATTTTTGATTTAGATTTTCTAGGGTTTAATAGAGGTGCTAAAAATTCGCCAGTGTAAGAACCTTTGGTTTTAGCCACTTGCTCTGGGGTGCCACAGGCGATAATGTGTCCGCCTTTGTCGCCGCCTTCTGGGCCTAAATCAATTACCCAATCGGCCACTTTAATCACATCCAAGTTATGTTCAATAATCACAATGGTGTTGCCCGAAGCTTGTAAATGGTACAGCACATCTAACAATTGCTTCACATCGTGAAAATGTAAGCCCGTGGTGGGCTCATCTAAAATATACAGTGTATTGCCGGTATCACGTCGAGATAGTTCTTTTGCTAATTTAATCCGCTGCGCCTCGCCACCTGATAGCGTGGTTGCACTTTGGCCTAGTTTTAAATAAGTAAGACCAACATCCATCAGTGTTTTGAGTTTTCGCTTAATCGGTGGAATGGCTTCGAAAAATACATAAGCATCTTCCACTGTCATTTCTAGCACTTCATGAATATTTTTGCCTTTATAGAGCACTTGTAAGGTTTCATCGTTATAGCGTTTACCTTTACAGACATCACATAAAACATACACATCCGCCAGAAAATGCATTTCAACTTTAATCAGGCCATCGCCTTCACAGGCTTCACAACGCCCGCCTTTAACGTTAAAACTAAAGCGCCCTACTTGATAGCCGCGTGAGCGGGCTTCATTGGTACCAGCAAAGAGATCACGAATGTGGGTAAACAAGCCGGTGTAGGTTGCAGCATTAGAGCGAGGTGTGCGTCCGATGGGGCTTTGATCAATGCCCACCACTTTATCTAAATGTTCAAGTCCGGTGATTTTATCGTAAGGAGCGGTTTGGGTGAGCCCGGCATGGTTTAACACATGCGCTGCAATGGGATAAAGTGTGTCGTTAACTAACGTTGATTTGCCTGAGCCAGAAACACCGGTAACACAAGTCATTAACCCTAACGGAAATTCTACGCTAAGATTGTGCAAATTGTTGCCTTTAGCCCCAGAAATTTTCAGCGTACGCTCTGGGTTAAAAGGGCGACGTTGTGCGGGAATGGGGATAGATAATTTCCCACTTAAATATTGTCCGGTAAGCGAGCCTTTGGCTTTGGTAATGGCTTGGGGCGCACCTTGAGCAACAATTTCACCGCCATGCACGCCGGCGCCTGGCCCGATATCCACCACATGATCAGCCATTAATATGGCATCTTCATCATGTTCAACCACGATGACGGTATTCCCCAGATCACGTAAATGCTTAAGTGTGGATAGCAATCTGGCATTATCACGCTGGTGCAAGCCAATAGAAGGCTCATCTAAAATGTACATCACACCGACTAAGCCGGCGCCAATTTGGCTAGCCAAGCGAATGCGCTGCGCTTCACCGCCGGATAAGGTTTCTGCGGTACGATTCAAGGTTAAATATTCTAAACCAACATCGACTAAAAATTTTAAGCGTTCTTTAATTTCTTTTAACAGCTTATCTGCAATTTCTTTGCGTCGACCGCTTAGATTCAGTTTTTCAAAATAGTTTAAGCAATCACTGATAGACATGGCACTGATTTGCGGCAGTGTTTTTTTGCCGATAAAGACAAAACGTGCCTCGATACGCAATCGTGATCCTTCACACTCAGGGCAGGGTTGCTGCGCCAAGTAACGCGCTAATTCTTCGCGGATATATTCTGAATCTGTATCACGATAGCGCCTTTCTAGATTAGGAATAACACCTTCAAAGGCATGACGGCGACGCTTTGTTTCACCACGTTCGTTGGTATAGTGAAAGGAAATTTCCTCTTCATCACTGCCATAGAGGATAAGATTTTGAATATCTTTAGGTAAACTCTTAAAAGGCGTATCTAAATCAAAGCCATAGTGCTTGGCTAAAGATTTGAGCATACTAAAATAATATTGATTGCGCCTATCCCAGCCGCGTACTGCGCCACAGGCTAAGCTCATCTCGGGTAAGTGGACCACGCGTTTGGGATCAAAAAATTGTTTGCTGCCCAAGCCATCGCAACTTTGACAAGCACCCGCTGGATTGTTAAACGAAAAAATGCGCGGTTCAAGCTCGGTTAAATTATAACCACATACAGGACAAGCGTATTTCGCTGAAAATACAATTTCTTTTTTAGTGTCTACCCAATGTATACGCGCTAAGCCATCGCTGAGTTTCAAAGCGGTTTCAAATGAATCGGCAAGGCGCGCACGTAGATCAGGACGCACTTTAATTCTATCAACCACCACTTCAATGGTGTGTTTTTTGCGCAAGTCCATTTTGGGTGCTTCATCAATGTCATGGAGTGTGCCGTTAATGCGCACCCGTACAAAACCATTATTTTTAAGATGCTCAAGCGTATGAAGGTGTTCGCCTTTTCTATCGCGCACCACAGGCGCTAACAACAGTGCTTTGCTATCTAGTGGCTCTGATAAGACATGATCTACCATTTGGCTGACGGTTTGCGCTTCAAGCGGGATATCATGATCTGGGCATCTGGGTTGGCCGGCGCGCGCAAACAGCACTCTAAGATAATCGTATAACTCAGTGACGGTGCCGACCGTTGAGCGTGGGTTGTGAGAGGTGGTCTTTTGCTCAATCGAAATGGCAGGCGATAGCCCTTCGATGTGATCAACATCGGGTTTTTCCATCACAGATAGAAATTGGCGCGCATACGAGGACAGAGATTCTACATAGCGCCGCTGGCCTTCTGCATAAAGCGTATCAAAGGCTAAAGATGATTTGCCGGAGCCTGATAAGCCCGTGATAACAATTAATTTATCCCGTGGCAGTGTTAAATTCACTGATTTGAGGTTATGTGTGCGTGCACCCCTAATGCTTATCTTATCCATATGGTTCCCAGAGGCTAAACAAACTTGCTAATATACGTTGATTTGAAATTCATTGCTAATTTTGACGGTTAAATTCCATGAAGCAGGCCTTATGCTATTTGCAGAGATTAAAAGCACCGTAATATTAGCCCTTGTATTTGCTAGTCGTATGTTGGGGCTGTTTATGGTCTTGCCTGTGTTAGCGCTTTATAGCGAGACCATCGCGCAGGCTACCCCCTTTTTGATTGGCATGGCAGCCGGGATCTACGGCCTTAGCCAAGCGATACTGCAGGTACCTTGCGGCTTTTTATCGGATTATTTTGGACGAAAGCCAGTTATCATGGCGGGTTTGCTGATATTCATCTTTGGTAGTTTGTTGGCTGCCTTTTCATCTTCAATTTGGGGTTTAATTTTGGGTCGGGCTATTCAGGGAATGGGGGCGGTTGGCGCGCCTATTTTAGCCTTGGTGGCCGATCTGACCCGTGATGAGGTCCGCACTAAAGCAATGGCCATTATTGGCATTAGCATTGGTTTTACCTTTGTGTTAGCCATTTTATTAGGTCCTGTGCTTGATGCTTGTATCGGATTATCAGGGATCTTTTTGCTCAGTGCCTTGCTGGGTGTGATGGGGCTCTTTTTGATGATGTTTTTACAGCCGCCGTTACAAAAAACCAAGATCCTCAAAGGGCAAATACAACATTTATTAAAGCACAGTGATTTATGGCGTTTAAATGCCAATATTTTTATCTTGCATGCTATTTTAACAGCAGGATTTTTAGTATTTCCTTCTCATATTGCGCAAGTTACCAGTCTTGAGGCAAACCAAATATGGCGTTTTTATGCGCCTGTTTTGGTTGTTTCTATTTTGTTGGTGGCGCCCCTTTTGCGATATGCCGATGTTGGTAAATGGCAAAATAAGCTGATGAACACAGCCTTAATCATCCTTGGTATTGCTTGCTTGCTATTTGTTAGCACCACCCATGTGATTGCATTATATATTTTTGCAACCTTATTTTTCTTCGCATTTAATTATTTAGAAGCAAGTTTGCCTTCTATGGTCTCGCGTGTGGTGCCAAAAACAAGCAAAGGCGCAGCGTTAGGTGTATACTCGTTTTCACAATTTTTAGGTATGTTCGCAGGTGGTTTATTCGGAGGCTGTATACAGCAATGGGTAGGTCCTTGGGGAATAGGGTTAAGTTGTTTATTGTTAACGATGCTAGGATGCACGTTTTTATCCAATAGGGGGCAAGTATGGCAAGAGGAATTAATAAAGTAATTTTGGTAGGGAACTTAGGCGCCGATCCGGAAGTGCGCTACATGCCAAGTGGGGGCGCTGTTGCCAATATTACCGTTGCAACCAGTGAAAGCTGGAAGGACAAACAAACCGGCGAGCAACAAGATAGAACCGAGTGGCACCGTGTGGTATTTTTCAATCGCTTAGCAGAAATAGTCGGCGAGTATTTACGCAAGGGCGCTAAAATTTATGTTGAAGGCAGTTTGCGTACACGTAAATGGCAAGATCAAGCAGGTGTTGAACGTTATACCACTGAGATTGTGGCAGCAGAAATGCAAATGTTAGATAGCCGTGGTGGTGCGCCCAACAATGCGCCAACGCATAATGCACCAGCTTCACACACACCGCCCATGGCAACAGCACCCGCTGCGAGCATGAGCGAAGAATTTGATGATGATATTCCGTTTTAAAAAAAAGCTATTTTTTTAAAATTTTAAAAACCCGCATTGGCGGGTTTTTTTATGTGAAAAAAATTACTTAGTTTTTTCACTCCGCATTTGCAGTAAGTGATAAATGCTACTTGAGAAGTTTTGAATCAAAATTTTGCTATTAATTTCACTTTCCTGTTTCAATTTTATTTTGATTACTGTACATTAATTGAAGTATCACACTACTTTGCATAAGACACAGGATGTCAGATCAAAAAACAACTCATGGTTATGATCATATATTAAAGCTTATTTTCTCTCATCCATTGATGATGGAATCTTTAATAAAAGGGTTTGTGCCTTCGCCTTGGACAAAAGACTTAGATTTTTCAAGCTTGGAAAAAGTAAATGTAAAGCATACAACGGAAGATTTACGAACACGGGAAAGTGATCTGATTTGGAAAGTAAGATTTAAAGGCCAACAGCTTTATATAATTTGTTTGTTAGAATTTCAATCAAGCGTTGATACATTCATGGCAGCTAGAGTATTAACGTATGTTGGGTTAATTTACCAAGATTTAATCAGGCAAAAACATATTACGCTACTTGAAAAGAATAAATTACCAGCAATATTCTCCTTAGTATTTTACACTGGCCAGCGTGTATGGAATGCACCAACAGCCTTAAGAGATTGTTTAAGTGCCGCAATTCCAGACAGCCTTAGAAAATATCAGCCAAATATTGAATATATGGTATTGGATGTTGGTCAAATTGATCTGGGGGAGTATACTTTTGATAAAGAAAACCTCGTATCCACGTTTGTAGAACTAGAAAGAGTCGGCGATCTAACAAATATTAAGGTGATTGTTGATAAACTGAGTACACAATTACGAGGTGAACAGTTTGATGGTTTGCGAAAAGCATTTGTGGTTTATATCAATAGAATTTGGAAACCGAAAAAGCGATTTGCAAGCAAGGAATTTATAGATTTAGGTGAGGTGAGCATCATGCTGAGTGAACGAATCGAGCAATGGGAACAAGAAAAAATCCAACAAGGAATCCAACAAGGAATCCAACAAGGGGTGCAACAAGCACAATTCAATGAGCGACTCTCATTTTCCTTGAAACTCTTAGAGCACAAATTCGTGGCTATACCAGAGACATTTAAAGCAAAGATAGAAAAAATGCCTAATGAAGAATTAAAATTTTTAATTGATAAAATATTAAAAGCAACCACATTTGATGAGCTCCTTGAGCAATTCTATGTGTCTGAAAGCTAGTTTCAGCTTAACGCTCAAATACAATTTCCAAAATCTACTTATTATGCTATTTGGCACAGAGATTCCTACTTAAATTTAAGCCCAACCTCGACGCGCGATGGCTTGTCCACTGCATCCAGCAAATTTACTGACGATTTTTATATTATCTGGATCTGGCCAAATGACAACACAAAAAAACATGGGCTCATAGTTGATATACACCTATAGTCGCTTTATTGACAAAAGTAACAAGTTAATGTACATAACTATCTTTTACTAAACCAGGAATAATAAAGATGCGATTGTTGTCTACATCAGAAATATCCCATGTGAGTGGTGCTCATAACCTCTCAGAAGGAGCAGCATTAAGCGCAATGGAACACTATTCCTTTATGGGTGCTTTACTGGGTGGAGGTTTAAGTGGGATTTATGGTCTGTGCACAAACCATACGATCACAACAACCGTTGGCGCGACGATGACAATGACGAGTAGTTTTATTAATGTGTTTTGGATAGGTTTAGGTGTATCTTGGTTAGCCGGCGCAGCTGTTGGCTTAGCAATAGCACAATATAACGCACAATAAAGAGCGTAACTTAAATAAAGTAAAAAAGAGGCAGAGCCTCCTTTGCTATAGCTTGGCAACAAATATTTTCAACTCTTTCAATCAGTGTATCATTTCATTGTTGATGTAAAATCATAGTTTATGAAGCCTTTTTGTTCTTTCTTTTAGGATTCGTAAAGCATTTTCTCGATCTTGAAAAGAAAAAGTTTACAAGCCTATTGCCTAACTGTACACTTGCTTTTTACAAAATAATGCGCTTATAGGTGTAATTACATGTCCCTTGATCTTAATTTGGCTCGCACGGGTATTTCAATTCAAGTTAAAGATAAATCAGAACTTTCTAAAGAACTCTTTGAAGCGCTTTTTAAGAACAAAAATTTGCTGCGATTCGATTACGACTTTAGTCCTAAAGAACATGAACAACCCCTACTGAAATTGTTGAATGAGCATATAGATAAAAATATTCAAAATGCACTAAAAGATACCCAGATACGTGTGCTTTACGGTAACGAAGATAAATTAAAAGGTAACAAAAATCTTCGTTTTAATGATCCCGCATTTTGCGAGGCCAAAACGTTCATATTTAAACAATTTAATATGAAGCAAGGCGTGAAAGATGCCCAGCAAAAATTAGAAGCACTCAAATTCCATCTGTGTCATGAGCTGGCTTTTAAATGTAAAAATAGAACATTTTGTGCTTTTGAGGTAGATACCTTTGCACCTGGAACGCCTTTTTTAAGTGAAGGTCTAGTATCATTCCTTAAACTTAAAAAAGATTGCCAAGTAATACAGCTTAACCCCAGATCAAAATATCAAAGCAATTTGCCCAAGTTTACTCTTTTGGGGGCAGGGGCTGTCATGGGGCTGGCTTCTTTAATCTCTTTACCTTTTGTGACTTTATCAACGACGCTGTTAATGTGTGTATTAACGAATGTATTGGTATATGTCGGTGGTAAAATAGATGATTGGCGACAACGCTTTTTGTTTAAAGCGGGTCATAAAGCGTTAATTGCCCTACAAGATGGCACTAAGATTGATGATCAATCCATCAAAGATTCCCTTGTCGCAGGTGAGGCTGCCAAGGAATGGAAAGGTTATTTTAAAAGTTACTTAAACTTTAAAACGTATACACCCAAAAACTACGGCGCATTTTCGGCTGGCCTTTATAGCGGTGTAAATGATTTGAAAGTTCAAAAAGAAGCTATTCATAAATTAAAAGCTTAACCTCACTGCCTTACCCTGAATCCCTCGCAAAATATTGTGAGGGATTCTCCTTAACAAAATATCTATTTGCTTTTATTCTCTGTTGGTCAAATTGACCTTGATGGCGATACACTATTAATTTCAATAATGTTCATAATTTTACACCTAAAACAACTTAACGTTCATTATTAT
>JBFXKR010000008.1:0-11387 GCA_050173595.1 Candidatus Berkiella sp. | reverse complement strand
TGATGACATCGTGAAGCTGTCTGTAAAGACAAAAGTACTAGATAACGCGACTGCCTAAAGGAGGGTAGAATTAAGCTTGCTCTAGCCACTGAAGGTGGTACACAAACTATCGATGTTTCAGAGGTAGCTTTTGGCCGAGAATATAACGAAGCCCTCGTGCACCAAGTCGTTGTTGCCATCATGGCAGGTGCTCGTGCTGGAACAAAACAGCAAAAAACACGTGCCGAAGTTCGAGGCGGTGGTGCAAAACCATGGCGCCAAAAAGGGACAGGCCGTGCGCGTGCCGGAACGATTCGAAGCCCGCTTTGGCGTTCAGGTGGTCAGATCTTCGCAGCACGTCCACGTGATTTTAGCCAAAAAGTTAATAAGAAAATGTATCGTGGTGCAATGAGTGCCATTTTGTCTGAATTAATTCGTCAAAATCGCCTACAAGTGGTTAATGAATTTGTTTTAAATGAACCTAAAACAAAGCCATTGGTTACAAAGCTCAAAGCAATGAATTTAGAGAAGGTATTAATTGTCGTTAAGGAATTAGATGAAAATCTTTATCTTTCCTCACGCAATATTCCTAATGTTGCTGTCAAAGAAGCAACCTCAGTAAACCCAGTACAGTTATTGAAATATGACAATGTGTTGATGACAGTTGATGCATTAAGAAAGCTCGAAGAGGTGCTAGGATGACAATGTTTTCGTTAGCAAATACTTTAATGGCACCCATTGTTTCTGAAAAAGCGGCTCGCTCAGGTGAACGCGAAAATTCTGTTGCTTTTTGGGTAAATCCAAAGGCTTCAAAAGTTGAAATTAAAAAAGCAGTTGAAGCTTTTTTTCCTGGTGTAAAAGTCGCGTCCGTGCGCACATTAGTTAAAGGTCGTAGCTTTGTTAAATTTGGTGCAACTGAAGGTCGCGCTAAGAGAAAGAAAAAAGCTTACGTTACTTTAGCGCAAGGTCATCAAATTAATTTTGCAGAGTTTGAAGGTTAAGGATTATGGCAATAATTGAATTAAAGCCAACCTCTCCGGGACAACGTTTTAAAATTAACATTAAAACGGAAGGTTTGCACAAAGGGCGTCCCCATAAGAGCCTAACAGCTAAGAAAAATCGCATCCATGGTCGTAATGACATTGGGCGTGTAACAGTTGATCATCGTGGGGGCGGACATAAACGCCGTTTAAGAATTGTTGATTTCAAAAGAAACAAAGATGGCGTGCCTGCACGAGTTGAACGTATTGAATATGATCCTAACCGCAGCGCTAACATTGCTTTGTTAGTTTATGCCGATGGTGAACGTCGATACATCATTGCACCTAAAGGTTTAGCGGTTGGTGCTACAGTGCAGTCCGGTTTAGATGTACCTATTTTAGTTGGTAATTGCTTACCTATCACTAATATTCCAGTGGGTGCAACGATTCACTGTTTAGAGCTAAGACCAGGAAAAGGCGCTCAAATGGCTAGAAGCGCGGGTGCTTATGTTCAACTACTTGCACGTGAAGGCGCTTATGCAACAGTTCGTCTACGAAGTGGCGAAATGAGAAAAATATTAGCGGTGTGTCGTGCGGTGATTGGTGAAGTTGGAAATGGCGAGCATAACTTACGCGTAATTGGTAAAGCCGGTGCGCAGCGTTGGCGCGGTATTCGCCCCACTGTTCGTGGTGTTGCGAAGAATCCAGTTGACCATCCATTAGGTGGTGGTGAAGGCCGTACTTCAGGTGGTCGTCCGCCATGTAATAAAAATGGTAAACCAGAAGGTAAAAAGACACGTAATCGTCGTAAAGTATCTGGTCGATTTATTGTTCGTCGACGTGGTCAAAAGAAGAGTGAAAGGGGTTAATCTGTGGCACGTTCATTAAAAAAGGGCCCATATTGTAGCCCAAAGCTACTAAAAAAGGTCATTAAAACACGTCAAGGGGCTGGTGGTCGTGGACGCATCGTCGTTCAAACTTGGTCTCGTCGTAGTACGATTGTTCCAGAATTTGTTGGCGCAACTTTAATGGTACACAATGGCAAAATTTTTGTACCAGTATTGGTTACCGAAAACATGGTTGGCCACAAACTGGGTGAATTTGCATTGACGCGAACTTTCCGTGGTCATTCTGGCGACAAAAAGACAGCGCCTGCAAAAGCAGCAAAGGGGTAGAAGATGGAAGTGTCCGCTACATTAAAAAATGCTGGCATGTCAGCTCAAAAAGCGCGTCTTGTTGCGAATGAAATTCGAGGGAAAGCAGTTGAAAAAGCTGTTGTTCAGCTCACCTTTATTCGTAAAAAAGCGGCAAAGCTTATGAAGAAGCTGCTTGAGTCAGCAATCGCAAACGCAGAGCATAATGAAGGTGCTGACATTGATGAGTTGAAAGTTTCAACTATCACTGTTGATGAGGCACCATCGCTGAAGCGTTTTAAAGCGCGAGCTAAGGGGCGTGGCAATCGTATTATTAAACGCCGTTGTCACATCAAGATCGTAGTGTCTGATATTGAAAGAGAAGAGAGGGCGTAAATGGGTCAAAAAGTTCACCCAACAGGCATTCGCTTAGGTATTATCGAGACGCATCGTTCGATGTGGTATGCCAATAAAAAACAATACTCAGATTTGTTGTTAAGCGATTTGCAAACCAGAGAGTATTTGCGCAAGAAGTTGCAAAATGCATTTGTTAGCCGTATTCAAATTGAGCGCCCTGCACGTAATGCTAGAATTACGATTCATACAGCACGTCCAGGCGTTGTGATTGGTAAAAAAGGGGAAGACATCGAACATCTTCGCCAAAAAGTGTCCACCATTATGGGTGTGCCAGTTCATATCAATATTGAAGAAATTCGTCGACCAGAACTCGATGCTTATTTAGTGGCAGAAAGTGTTGCACAACAACTAGAACGTCGTGTGATGTTTCGTCGTGCCATGAAACGTGCAGTGAGTAACGCATTACGTTTTGGTGCTAAAGGCGTGAAAATTTGTGTTGCTGGTCGTTTAGGCGGCGCAGAAATTGCCAGAACAGAATGGTATAGAGAAGGACGGGTGCCTTTACATACTTTCCGTGCAGACATTGATTATGCAACGGCCATTGCTAAAACCACATATGGCATCATTGGTGTGAAAGTCTGGATATTTAAAGGCGAAATCTTTGATAAAGATCTCGTTGCACAACCAGCCACAACCACTGTTGAACAGCAGCAGTAGAGGATCCCATGTTACAGCCAAAACGTACGAAATATAGAAAACAACAAAAGGGTCGAAACCGCGGGTTAGCGCTTCGTGGTAGCAAGGTGAGCTTTGGTGACTTCGGACTCAAAGCCGTAGACAGAGCACCTGTTACTTCAAGACAAATCGAAGCAGCAAGACGCGCGATGAGCCGTTACATTAAACGTGGCGGTAAAATTTGGATCCGCGTTTTTCCTGACAAACCAATTACCAAAAAGCCTTTAGAAGTAAGACAAGGTAAAGGTAAAGGGAACGTTGAATACTGGGTTGCTTTAGTTCAGCCTGGCAAAGTGCTTTATGAGATTCAAGGCGTAACCAAAGAAGTAGCGCAAGAAGCATTTAAGCTTGCTGCAGCTAAGCTTTGCGTTAAAACTGAATTTGTTGAAAGAACGGTGATGTAATGAAAGCAGAAGAATTGCGCCAACAAAATAAATCGACGTTGCAAACAACTTTAAACGACTTAGCGAAACAGCAGTTTAAGTTAAAAATGCAGCTTGGAAGTGGGCAATTAGCCAAAAATCATCAGCTTGGACAGATACGTCGCGATATTGCGCGTGTTAAGACAGTATTAGCTGAAAAACAAAAAGGGGAGTAAGCCTAAATGACGACGGCTTCTGTAACGCGAACACTGACAGGACGCGTAACAAGTGATAAAAGACAAGCTACTCGTACTGTTGAAGTACAGTGGTCAAAGCGTCATGAAGTTTATGGCAAGGTAATGAAAGGCAGAACAAAACTGCATGTTCATGATCCTGAGCATGAATGTAAGCTTGGCGATTTGGTAGAAATTAAACAAGTTAGACCAATTTCAAAAACAAAAACATGGCAGTTAGTTAAGGTCTTAGAAAGGGCTGAATAGCGTTATGTTGCGGCAGGCGAGTAATCATTTTATTTAGCTCACCGCAATGTTATCATATTCGACCTTTTATCTTTTGCCTTGCTGTCGTTGTAAGTGGATTTTAAGCGGAGAGTGTCATGATTCAGATGCAAACGGTTCTTGACGTGGCGGATAACAGTGGTGCCCGTCGAGTGATGTGCATCAAGGTCCTTGGTGGATCAAAAAGACGTTATGCTGGTATCGGCGATGTTATCAAAGTAACTGTCAAAGAAGCCATACCACGAGGAAAAGTGAAAAAGGGTGACGTTTTATTTGCTGTGGTTGTTCGTACCAGAAAAGGTGTGCGTCGTGATGATGGCTCATTGATTCGGTTCGATGGCAATGCAGCAGTGTTGCTCAATGCGCAACAGCAACCAATTGGTACCCGTATCTTTGGACCAGTCACACGTGAGCTGCGTTCAAATTATATGAAAATTATTTCTCTAGCACCTGAAGTGCTTTAATAGTTGAGAGACAATTATGCGTAAGATTAAAAAGGGCGATAAAGTACAGGTGATATCAGGCAAAGATAAAGGCCGCATTGGTACTGTTTTGCGTGTTTTGGCCAGCGGCTCAGATTTATCCGTTGTCGTTGAAGGCATTAACATCCGAAAGAAACATGTTAAGCCTATCCCACAAAGAGAACAGCCAGGTGGGATTGTACCAAGGGAAGCTGCTATGCCTGCATGCAAAGTTGCATTGTTAGATCCCACAACGAACAAACCAAGCCGTGTTGGCATTAAATTGTTAGCTGATGGCAAAAAAGTAAGAGTATTCAAGTCATCCGGTGAGGTGGTAGATGCCTAAGAAAACAGCAAAGACTGAACAAAAAGAAAGCGTGAGACTCAAAAAGCATTTTAGAGATCATGTGATTGGCGCGCTTCAAAAGCAGTTTAAGTATGACAACGCCATGCAAGTGCCTAAGTTGCAAAAAATTACCCTCAATATGGGTGTTGGTGCAGCAGCTGATGACAAAAAAATTATCAAAGCAGCACAAGACAACTTGACCCAAATAGCTGGTCAACATGCTGTTATTACACTTGCTCGTAAATCAGTTGCAGGATTTAAAATCCGTGAAGGCTGGCCTATTGGCTGCAAAGTAACCTTGCGCGGTGACAGAATGTATGAGTTTTTAGATAGATTGCTCAGCATTGCATTACCTCGTGTTCGTGACTTTCGTGGTTTAAACCCAAGGTCTTTTGATTCACGTGGTAACTACAGCGTTGGTATCAAGGAACAAATTACATTCCCTGAAATTGACTATAACCAAGTTGATACAGTTCGTGGTTTAGATATCACTATTACCACGAGCGCTAAGACAGATGAAGAAGCTTTTGCTTTGTTAAAAGCTTTTAATTTCCCATTCCGCGAAACTAAAACCGCTGAGGTAAAAACCAATGGCTAGTAAGCGCATGATACGCCGTGAAAAGAAGCGTGTTAATTTGCAAAAGCACAGAGAAAAGCGCCTAGCGTTGCGTGCTGAGTTAAACAATCCTGAAGTGGACATTGACACCAAATTTGAAATTTTAGCAAAGCTTGAAAAAATGCCGCGCGATACATGTCAGGTACGCCTCACCAACCGATGCAAAATCACCGGTCGTGGTCGCGGTGTATACCGTAAATTTGGGTTGTGTCGAAATGAGTTACGTCGTCGGGCCATGATGGGAGAAGTTCCAGGCCTTGTGATGGCGAGCTGGTAATAAGAGGAATAAACCATGAGCATGCAAGATCCTATTGCGGATATGTTAACGCGAGTTCGCAATGGACAATCAGCGAACTTGGCACAAGTAACATTGCCATCTTCTAAAGTGAAGATAGCAATCGCTAAGGTATTAACGGAAGAAGGCTTTATCAACGGATATAACGTTGATAGTGGACAAGGCAAGCCTACTTTGAGCATCGATTTAAAATATTTCAATAACAAACCCGTTATTGAGATGATCAGAAGAATCAGTAAGCCTGGTTTACGTGTTTACACCAGTGCTAAAGAAATGCCAGAAGTGATGGATAAATTAGGCGTCGCTATCGTCTCAACGTCAAAGGGCGTGATGACAGGTCGTGCGGCAGCTGCTCAAGGCCAGGGTGGTGAAATCCTGTGCTACGTAGCGTAAGGGTGGAATATGTCATCAAGAGTTGCTAGAAAACCAATTGAAGTACCTAACGGCGTCGATGTGCGCATTCAAGGTGCGGTTGTGGCTATTAAAGGATCAAAAGGCGAATTATCGCTTAACATACCAGAACAAGTGACTGTGCAATTTGCAGATAAACAATTGCAAATCGCAGCAGTGGCAGGACTGCCTAATGCAGATGCAATGGCAGGAACCATTAGAGCCATTTTGAATAACAATGTGAAAGGTGTTAGCGCGGGTTTTAGCAAGAAACTACAGCTTGTTGGCGTTGGATATCGTGCTCAAGCAAGCAAAGCCAAAGATGGTAGAGCAATGCTGAACCTAACTTTAGGGATGTCACATCCTGTTGTGTATATTGCACCTAAAGGCATTGAGCTAGCCTGTGCCACTGTAACGGATATTGAAGTAACCGGTACGGACAGACAGCTTGTTGGTCAAGCCGCTGCTGATATCAGAGGTATTTGCAAAGGGCTACGTAAACCTGAACCTTATAAAGGTAAAGGTATTCGTTATGCTGATGAAGTGATTAAGTTAAAAGAAACTAAGAAGAAATAAAATTAAAATCCGAATGTAAGGGCGCGTTGCGCCCAAAAAGTAGACGATAGTCTGGGGATCTAAAAACATGAATAAAAAACGCAATTCGCGTTTTAAACGCGCAAGCCGTACGCGAGCACACATTAAGCGTCTTGGTGTTGAAACCGGAGTAGCGCGTCTTTGCGTTAATCGCTCCGCGCGACATATTTATGCGCAAATTATTGCGCCCCAGGGCGGTAAAATATTGGCGTATGCTTCAAGCTTAGAAAAAGCATCTAAAGATGCAGCAAGTGCCGAGCACACAAAAACAGATTTAGCAAAACACGTTGGCAAATTAATAGCTGAACGTGCAAAGCAAGCAGGGGTAGGATCAGTCGCTTCTGAGCGATCAGGGTTTAAATACCATGGTCGTGTTGCGGCATTGATTCAATCTGCACGTGAAAATGGCTTAACGGTTTGAGGACAGGTTAAATGGCAAAGCAGCAGCAACAACAGCAGCAACTAGAGCAAAAAACGGAAGGCCAGTACGAAGAAAAGCTTATTGAAGTAAGAAGAACGGCCAAAGTAGTTAAAGGGGGCCGTATATTTGGCTTCTCAGCGCTTACCGTTGTTGGTAATGGAAATGGTCGTGTAGGTATTGGTCGTGGTAAAGCACGCGAAGTACCAGAAGCCATTCGAAAAGCAATGGAAAATGCAAGACGCAACTTGGTGGAAATTCCCATGGTTGGTACAACTTTGCATCATACGATTGAATCATCACATGGTGCTTCTAAAGTATTTATGAAGCCTGCTTCTGATGGTACAGGTATTATTGCTGGTGGCGCGATGCGCGCTATCTTTGAGGTTGCTGGTATTCATAACATTCTTGCAAAATGCTATGGCTCTACAAATCCTGTGAATGTTGTGCGTGCAACAATGAAAGGGTTGGCACAATCACATTCTCCACAATCCGTTGCTGATAAACGTGGCAAATCAGTAGAAGAGATCATGGGTGAAAGCAATGGCTAATCAAAAAGCAAATTCCTCTCATAAAATGGTTACCATTACCTTGGTGAAAAGCTTAGCAAAGCGCCTCCCAAAGCACCTTGCAACGGTTAAAGGTTTAGGTTTAAAGCGTATTCATCAAACGGTTCAGGTACAAGATACCCCACAAAACCGAGGTATGATTAACAGCGTGCAATATTTGTTGAAGGTTGAATAAGTACAATGAAGCTTAATACAATTAAACCAGGCAATGGCGCAAAATCAGTTGGTAAGCGCCTTGGTAGAGGCCCAGGAAGTGGGTTAGGTAAAACTTGCGGCAAAGGTCATAAAGGCCAAAAAGCGCGTGCAGGTGGTTACCATAAAGTTGGCTTTGAAGGCGGTCAAATGCCGTTGCAACGTCGTTTGCCTAAAGTTGGTTTTAAATCACGTATTGCAAGAACAACCCAAGAGATTCGTTTAAGCGATTTGAGCAAAATTACAGGCAATACCGTGACACTTCAAACCTTGCGTGAAGCTGGATTAATCAATAACAGCATTAAACGTGCCAAAATTGTTTTAAACGGTGAAATCAAAACAGCGTTAACAATTTCGGGTGTTAAAGCTACGGCTGGTGCTCTAAAAGCTATCCAAGCTGCTGGCGGTAAAGTTGAGACTGGCGAATGACAATGTCTGGAAATAAAAGTGCAATGAGTGGTTTGGCAGAGCTTAAGCAGCGTTTGTTGTTTGTGCTTTGGGGCCTCATTGTTTTTCGTATCGGCGCACACATCCCTGTTCCAGGTATTGATGCTGCACGTCTTGCGGAAATATTTTCAAATAGTCAAAACAGCATTATTGGTCTTGCGAATGTGTTCTCAGGCGGCGCATTAACACGTTTGTCGATATTTGCTTTAGGCATTATGCCTTACATTTCAGCGTCGATTATTATGCAGCTGATGACTGTGATATCGCCTGCGCTTGAGCAGCTTAAAAAAGAAGGTGAAACAGGTAGACGTAAAATTACCCAATACACCCGATATGGCACCTTGCTTCTTGCTACTTTCCAAGCGATTGGGATGAGCAAATTTTTAGCAGGTTCCGGCACCGCTTTACACATTGGTCCTATTTTCTATGTTACCACGGTGGTGACCTTGGTAACGGGCACGATGTTTTTAATGTGGTTAGGTGAAAAGATCACAGAGCGTGGCGTAGGTAATGGTATTTCATTAATCATCTTCGCTGGTATTGCTTCTGGGATACCTAAAACCATTGGCAGCACTTTAAGTATGGTCAAACAGGGATCCATGAATCCATTAATCCTTATCGGATTAATTGCTGTGTTGCTGGGTGTTACTTTGTTTGTGGTATTTGTTGAAAGAGCACAAAGACGCATTACAGTGAACTATGCTAAAAGGCAGCAAGGGCGAAAAATGTATGCGGCTCAACAAAGCCACTTGCCATTAAAAATTAATATGTCTGGTGTGATACCACCCATTTTTGCTTCAAGCTTAATTTTGTTTCCAGCTTCGATTAGTCAGTGGTTTGGACAATCAAGCTCATCTATTTTAACGGAAATTGGGTTGGCGCTTTCACCAGGTCAGCCATTGTATGTATTACTATTTAGTAGCGGTATTATCTTTTTCTGCTTTTTCTATACGGCTTTAGTTTTTAACCCTAAAGAAACAGCAGACAACTTGAAACGATCTGGCGCTTTTATTCCTGGGATCCGTCCTGGCGAACAAACAGCTCAGTACATTGATAAAGTGATGACACGAATTACTCTGGCAGGTGCTATCTACATCACCGCGGTTTCAATTTTGCCGGAGTTTTTAGTTTTAGGCTGGCAGGTTCCTTTCTATTTTGGTGGTACTTCTCTTTTGATCGTGGTTGTTGTGATTATGGACTTTATTGCGCAGATCCAAGCGCACCTGATGTCTCAACAATACGAGTCATTAATGAAGAAAGCTAACATAAAAGGTCGGGATGGCGGCCCAGGCGGATTTGGATTATTGAGGTAAGCATTATGAAAGTACGGGCATCGATTCGTAAAATGTGCAAGGGCTGCTCAATTGTTAGCAGAACAAAGCGCAATAAAAAAGCATTGTTTGTTATTTGTAAAGATAACCCACGCCATAAGCAACGTCAGGGCTAATAACCCAGACGTTTTGGGAAACGTATATATTTGATTTTTCGGTTAAGGTGCAGTAGTCTGTTGCGTCTACATGCGCCAGGGTGATATTAGGAGCAATTCATGTCTGCTGTTCGAATTCAGAACGTACCGCTGGAGCCCAATAAGCACATCCGTGTTGCATTGCAAAGCGTTTATGGGATAGGCAATACACGCGCGATTATGCTTTGTGAAAAAGTAGGTGTACCTACGACGACAAAAGTAAAAGAATTAGACGACGATACCGTTCGCAGCCTACAAGAGGCTGTGAGTACCTTTTTAACAGAAGGTGATCTACGTCGAGAAGTTTCTATGCGGATTAAACGTCTGCGTGATATCGGCTGCTATCGTGGAAAACGTCATCGTGCTGGCTTACCTATGAGAGGCCAAAGAACACGTACGAATGCACGTACACGTAAAGGCCCACGCGGTAATCGAATCGCAAAAGATGCGAAGAAAGATTAATAAGTTTTGAAATTAGCTGGATTAAAAAATGTCAGAAAATAATCAAGTCGTAGAAGAAACCACTGAAGGCGGCACAAGCAGCACTGGTAGCGCAGGTTCAGCTACTGGCGCCGCTGGTAAAGGTCAAGGACGTCTTAAAAGAAAGACTAAAAGAGTCGTTTCAGACGTAATTGTGCATGTTTATGCCTCATTTAATAATACCCTCATTAATGTTACCGATGTTAAGGGCAATACCTTATCATGGGCAACAGCTGGTGGTTGTGGCTTCAGGGGTTCTCGTAAAAGCACGCCATTTGCAGGGCAAGTTGCTGCAGGTAAAGCGATACAAAAAGCGAGAGAATTATACGGCGCTGAATCTGCTGAAGTAAGAATTTATGGTCCAGGACCAGGACGAGATGCATCTGTACGTGCTGTGCGTGATGTTGTTCAAATTACTGCGATTTTTGATGTGACCGGCATTCCATTTAATGGTGTCCGAGCTCCCAAAGCGCGTCGAGTGTAAATTAAGGGTTGGGTGAAAATTAATTATGGCAAGATATACCGGACCAACGTGTGTATTGTCCCGAAGATATGGGAAAGATCTCGAATTTAAAACACGTGATCTTGAATCAAAATGCAAAATTCATACTCGTCCAGGCCAGCATGGTCAGGCACGACGTCGCGAAACCAACTATGGTTTACAGCTGACAGAAAAGCAGGCACTACGCTTTAAGTATTGTGTACTTGAAAGACAATTTCGAAAAATGTACAAGCAAGCTGCTAAAAGTAAAGCAGCAACAGGTGTACTGTTACTTCAAATGTTAGAATCAAGATTAGACAATGTGGTTTTCCGTTTAGGCTATGCAGTAACGCGTAAAGAAGCGCGTCAATTAGTATCTCATAAAGCCATCCTTGTGAATGGTAAAGGTGTGAACATTCCTTCATACCAAGTTAAGCCTGGCGATGTTATTTCTATTCGTGAGCGTGCGCGAGAACAAGGTCGTATTATTGATGCGCTTAAGCAAGCCGAAGACCGTGGCTGGGTTGAATGGGTAGAAGTGGATGCTAAAGGCATGTCAGGTGAATACA
>JBFXKR010000007.1:0-11995 GCA_050173595.1 Candidatus Berkiella sp. | reverse complement strand
GACATGCTGCCATCCAAAAGAATTCACTAAGATGGCAAGTGGTTTTCCACCACTTAATGCGCCCATTGTGCCAAAGAAATTAGTTAATCCAACGACAAGCGGGAAGGCACTGTCAGATAGCCATTGTCCGCCTATTTTAAGACATCCAACAAATGCGAAAGCAGATCCCATACCTATCATGAAACGGCTTATTTGAGCAATTGAAGGGTTTGTTGTGGTTGCAAAAATAAAACTACCCAGTGTTAGCACGGTAGAGGCAATAACCAACAAACGTTTGGCACCATATTTGTCAACTAAGATCCCTGCGGGCAGTTGAAATAAGGCATAAGCATAAAAGTACATAGCGCCAATAATGCCTAGCTGGTGTTCATTGACGCTAAAAGTGATACGGAGTTCTTCCGTAAGGATGCTGGGTACTACTCTATGAATAAATTCATAGGCATAAAATAGGGCAGCAATAAACCATAATGCCCACCCACCAAATGCATATTGAACCAGCGTATTTTTGTTTTGTGGTATGTACTTTGAATTATCCATCAAAGGAACCTACCAAGCTGGTATAGCCTGATCAGAAAATAGCTTTTTAGCTTCGTCAGTAACTTCTTGAGAATGTAGTGCTTGCATAAGCTGTTTGAATTTTTCCTTATCTTTCTCACTCGTCCTTACGACCACGATATTGGCATAAGGGGAGTCACTGCCTTCAATAAAGAGCGCATCTTTATTTGGCATTAAACCAGCTGGGATAGCATAGTTTGTATTGATGACGGCTGCGTCAACTTCAGATAAAACGCGGGGTAATTGAGCAGCAGGAATTTCTTTAATGACCAAATTCTTAGGGTTAGAGAGTATTTTCTTGGGAGTAAGTTCTAAATCATTGCTGTTAGGGATTTGAATTAAGTTTGCTTTTGCCAGCAAGCGCAAGGCTCTTGCGCCATTGCTGGGATCATTTGGGATTGCAATGCTGGCGCCATCAGGTAAATCTTGTAAGCTTTGATGTTTTTTTGAATAAACGCCCATTGGATATATAAACATTTTACCGATTGATTCAATCGGGTATTTTTGTTTTTCAAGCACAACATCTAAGTAAGGTTGATGTTGAAACATGTTGGCATCAATTTCACCCTCGGCCAGAGCCGTATTGGGCATGACATAATCTTCGAATGAAATAATTTTAATATCTAAATTATATTTTTGTTTAGCTACTTTTTTAGCAACTTCTACCAGCTCAGTCTCAGGTCCTGAAATAGTGCCAATATAAATTTCATTGTCTGCACGTTCTTTAGGTGAGCAAGCAGTTAACAATAGAAACACTAAACTAATGAGAGAGGATTTTATGCGAAACATAGTCACCAACACTTTGAATGAATTGAACCAGGACAATCATAATAATGACCGTTACGATAACGACCTCAGTATTGTATCTATAAAAGCCATAATCAATAGCAAGCTTACCTAAACCGCCGCTGCCATTAAATCCAGCCATTGCTGAATACCCTACTAAGTTTACAACTGTGAGGGTTAACCCACTAACAATACCCGACATAGATTCTGGAAGCAAGACTTTGGTTATAATCTGAAACGGTGTTGCGCCCATTGCTTTTGCAGCTTCTACTAATCCAGTTGGAACATCATTAATAGCAATTTCAACTGTTCGTGCGAAAAAGGGGATAGCTGCTAAAGTGAGTGGCACTAGCAATGCTTTAACTTGAATGGAACTACCGGCAATCCAGCGTGTTAATGGAATAATCGCAATCATTAAAATTATAAAAGGTATTGAGCGGGTTGCGTTAATGATAGCGCCGATAAGGATATTAAAGAATTTGTTTTCCCATAATTGCCCTTTTTTGGTTAAAGACAATGCAATACCAATGGGCAGGCCTAAAATAGCCGAAAATAAACCTGAGAAAAATACCATCACACAGGTTTCTAGAAAGGCTTTAACGATTTCGTTGAACATAACCTAAAATCTCTACATGTAATCCATTGCGTTCAAGAAAAGTAATACTCTTTTCAACATTGGCTCTATCGCCTTTTATCTCAACAATCATCACGCCAACAATTTCATCTTGAATTGTTTCGATGTTACCTTGGAGAATGTTGATGTTGATATGATACTGTTGGATCAAATAACCAATGATAGGCTGTGAAGCAGATTCACCATGATAGGCGATTCTTATTAATGTTCCTGTGTCTTTATCTTGGCTTGACTGTAACATATCTTTAATGACACGAGGAATTTCCATCCTAGATGATGCTTTCACCAAATCCTTTGCTACTTGGGTATGTGGATCAGTAAAAAGAGAAATAACATTTCTTTGTTCGATGATCTCACCTTGATGTAATACACCAACGCGATGACATAAATTTTTAACCACATCCATCTCATGTGTGATGAGCAAAATAGTAATTCCCAGCTCATGATTGATAGAGCGCAATAAATCTAAAATTGATAAGGTAGATTGTGGATCCAAAGAAGAAGTCGCTTCATCACATAAAAGAACTTTGGGTGAGTTTGCCAGCGCTCTAGCAATTGCAACACGTTGCTTTTGGCCGCCACTTAATTGACTAGGATATTGTTTTGCATGATTACCAAGCTCAGTGAGGGATAATAACTCATCCACGCGATGTTTGATTTTGTCTTTTGAGATGCCACAAAGCTCAAGTGGTAAGGCGATGTTTTCAACAACAGTGCGTGATTGAAGTAAATTAAAGTGCTGAAAAATCATGCCCATTTGACGTCTTGCTTCACGGAGCTTTGCCGCATCCATTTCCGTCACACAAGTGCCTTCAATCAGTATATTACCTTCTGAAGGCCGCTCTAACATGTTGACGCAACGGATCAGCGTGCTTTTACCAGCACCACTTCGACCAATTATCCCGTAGATTTCCTTGGGATTAACATCTAAGTTAATATTCTTGAGCGCTGGGATCTTTTTCCGATGCAATACATAATATTTAGATACATTTCTAATAGATATCATAGTTGTCAGACAGTCCCATAAAATAGCCTGACATCGTAACACAGCCGATCAATTCAGGGTACTGCTGCTAACTGGCCTTATGCGAGAACAAATGATGTGGATCATCACAAAAAATACCGTAAAGACCACCTTGAAGTAGCTCTTTGGCAATCTTGGGTTCATTGACCGTAAATGCAAGCACCGGGATAGATTGAGCTTGGCAAAGGGCCAATAGAGGACTGCTGAGGCTTTCAAATCCACAATGTAATGCACTGTTAGGGGTATTGCTGACCATCTCAATCATTTTTCTTGAACAATTATCATGCAAAAAGCCGATTGGGATTTGAGGCAGTTTTTCTCTTAAATGGGCCAATAGTTCCCAGTGAAAACTAGAGACTAAAGGCCAAGGCTTGGTTTTTGGCCAGTGCTTAACAAGCACATCAAAAAGTAAATCAACTAAATTGTTGCGGTGATGTTTAGAAGCATTCGGTGGAATTTTAAGCTCAATATTGATGAAAAGGCCCAGTTGATGAAAGAGTGGGATGCATTGCGCAAAAACAGGAATAGTTTGATCCTTAAAGCGAGGGGAGAACCATGAGCCTGCATCCAATTCTTTGAGCTGATCTAAAGTGTGCTCATGAACTAATCCCTTGCCATTCGTTGTTCGCTCTAAAGTATCATCATGGAATATCACCAATTCATTATCTTTAGTTAGTCTTACGTCAAACTCAACCCAATCTATCCCCTGTAAAGCAGCAAGCTCAAAGCTCACTTTGGTATTTTCAGGTGCCATTGCAGCAATGCCGCGATGACCAATGAGACCTGATTTGGGTGCAATAGGTGAAAAATGATGTTGTGACATGCGATATATTCCTAAGCAGCAGAAAATGGCGCTAATCTAAGAACTTGGAAAATAATGTAAACTACTCAGACATTAAATGTCAGATCTTAAGTTTAGCTCATGGATCTTAGTGAATTAAATAACCTTGATATTAAAACCACGATTATAACGCCGTCAAGGCGCCTCGCTACCAGTGTGCGTCTTGCTAATAGCAAAAATCATGGTGCTCAAGCTGTTTGGGAAACACAACCCATTTATGCCCTTGATGATTGGAAAAAAGCATTATGGGAGCAGTATGAAATAGAAGGGCTTACGCCATTATTATTGCTTAATCCTATGCAAGTTTTACTTCGATTTGAGCATATCATTTTAACATCCCAAATAGGTAAAGGTTTACTGCGGGGGCATCAAGCTGCAAAGTCAGCCCTCAGTGCGTGGGATCTGATTCATCAATGGCAATGTGAAGAAATTATTTATCAAGAACCCAATAACACTAACGAAGCGGCCTTTAATCAATGGGCAAAAAGCTACCAACAATGGTTAAACGAAAATCAAGCGATTGATAATACTTTGCTTTGCAAATCACTGTTAGCTTTGTTATTAAATCATGAGGATGTTGCTAAGCGTATTTCTCCAAATAAAGCACTGATACTCTATGGGTTTGAAGAATTAACCCCGCTATTATCCCATTTCTTTGAAGCATTAAGAACGAACCATTGGACAATTCACACAAAGAGCATACCAAGCATTACGCCAAAATCTTGTGAACGGTTGGCTTTTAGTCAAAAGGAAATGCAATATTATGCGTCTGCCAACTGGGCTAAAGTGGCTGTTGAGAACAATAAATCGGTGGGTATTATTGTTCCAAATTTAGCAGATGAAAGGGAAGTATTAGATAGAATATTTAGAGATGTCTTTAGCCCCATGCAAGTGCTGAATCCTTCGCTTGATATATGCGCAGCATTTAATATTTCTGCTGCAACGCCATTGATTCAGTATCCATTGATATTTGAAGTCATCAATTTTATCAGATTCACTTTATTACAATGTGAGATAGGTGATGCTTGTCAAGCGCTTAGCAGTGTCTTTATGATTGGTGCAAAAGCAGAGGCATTCCAAAGAGCGAAACTCACCAGTATTATTTGTAAAACATCACAGCAAGAAATTCCATTGTCTACATGTAGCATGCTGATTAAAAAACATCATGAAATCAAAGTGCCACTATTAGAAAAATGTATTCAACAGTTAAGTAAAATAAAATCGCAACAATCAATGCCTATCTCGCAATGGGTTTTGCTGTTCAAAGAAATTATAACGATAATGGGATGGCCTGGTGAACGTGCCTTAACCAGTAATGAACATCAGCTTGTCAAAAGAATGGATGAGCTATTTAATGAAATGATGCTATGCGATACTGTTTTGCCAGAACAAGGCGCATTTGAGGCCATTATATTACTACAAAAATTGGCTGCAAACGTACCCTTTCAAGCAGAAAACAAAGGCGCAAAGATCCAAATACTGGGCTTAATTGAAGCGATTGGACAATCATTTGACTGCTGTTGGGTGATGGGGATGGACAGCGAAGCATGGCCACCTATCCCTTCACCCAATCCTTTTATTTCATTCCAATTGCAGCGAAAAGAAAATATGCCTCATGCCAGTGCACAACGTGAGCTGGCATATGCAAGCACCATTACCCAACGATTTAAAGAATGTGCTGATGAAATTATTTTTAGCTATGCGCTAAAAGACAAAGAAAAGAATCTTAATGTAAGTGAATTAATTCAAGACTTGCCATTGCTTGATAGTGAATATGTATCGTTAGAAAAAACACGTTGTGAAGGTTTATTTGTGCATAAGGATCCCCTGGAATCTACCCTGGATGAGAGGGCGCCTTTATTAGACGATAGTGCTTTTAAAGGAACAGCGACAACACTTCAGTTACAAGCGGTTTGTCCCTTTAAAGCATTTGCTGTGCAGCGTTTAATGATACAGCAACTTGATGAAAGGTCACTTTGGCTTAAACCTCATGAGCAAGGAAGTTGCTTGCACGATGTTTTAGAAGCATTTTGGCTTCATTTTAAGAGCTTAGATAAGTTAAAACAAACCGACACAAGAGAGGTGTTTGACTTTGTTCATCACACGATTGAAAAGAGTTTAGCAAGATACATTTCGCCCTCTGTGCCTAGTACTTATTTGACTTGCGAAAAAAATAGAATATCTCAAATCATCATGGATTATATTGAACTTGAAAAAACAAGGTTACCTTTTAAAGTAGTTGCTACTGAGCAAAAACGAGAAGTTACGCTAGCTAAGATAAAATTTTCAATACGTCTTGATAGAGTTGATGTTAATCACCAACAAGAACATGTGATCATTGACTATAAAACAGGTCAATATGGCTTTACCTCAGGCGTATGGCAAGAAAGATTAGAAACACCACAATTACCTTTATATTATGTTGCTAGCAAACAATATGAACCCAAAGCGATTGTTGTTATCAAAGTAAATAGCAAAGCCTGTGAATTTGATGGGATAAGCGAATCACCAAGTGACATGATTGGCGTCAAGAATTTAGAAAATATAAAAATGCAAGATACTCCTGCAAAATGGGAAGATTTGCAATCATACTGGCTTGAGCGATTGACTTTCCTAGCACAAGAATTTAAATCAGGCTATGCTGCAGTAGCACCATTTAATCAAGAAGTATGTCGTTTTTGCCACTTAAGCTCGCTTTGTCGAATAAACGAGGTGCAAGCATGAGTGATGCGCATAACAGATTATTAGCCCTTGATCCATCACAATCATTTATTGTTCAAGCGCCTGCAGGTTCTGGAAAAACTGAGTTATTAACACAGCGCTTTTTAAAACTATTGAGTTTAGTTGAAAAGCCAGAAGAAATTTTAGCAGTCACATTTACGCGCAAAGCTGCCTCAGAAATGCGCCATAGAATAATCAGTGCCTTAAAATTTGCAGCAACAAATCCTCAAGTTAATACTGAGCATGGAAAAAGAACTTATGATTTAGCACAAGCTGTGCTACAACAAGATAAAAAGCACAAATGGGATCTAACCCTTTACCCGAATCGATTACGCATACAAACCATTGACGCAGTATGTGCCTATATTGCAAACAGAATGCCTGTGCTTTCGAATATGGGCGCAAGTCCAGAGATTATTGACTATCCAAATGAATATTATCAACAAGCAGTTGAAAGATTATTAAAAGAAACCGTTCAAGACGAAGTGTGGTCTAAAGCACTTTCGCAGTTATTTTTGCATCTTGATAACCGTATCTCATTTATACATGACTTATTAGAAAACATGTTGGCCAAGCGAGATCAATGGTTGCCTTATTTGGTACATTTATCTCAAGATAATGTATCTTTACAGATGTTCATCAATGAAGGCATTTCAAGGCTGATTTCACTACACTTGGCACGTCTAACAGAGGCATTTTCAGAAAATATAAAGCAAGATATTATCTTGTTATTAAAATATGCATCTTGTGAATGTAAAGCCCAAAATGAACAGAATTTTTTGGCGCAGCTAAAAGAAGATATTCGTTTCCCAAATACACATCAAGACGACCTATTAGTTTGGTTAGGCGTTACAGAATTATTGCTCACAAAAGATAATAATTGGCGTAAATCATTTACAGTTAAAAACGGTTTTCCAAGTCCGAGCGAAACTAAAGATAAAGCTCTAAAAGAGTTGCGTAAAGCACGTAAAGATGAAATGTCGGCACTAATAGAGCAATTAAAAGAAAATCAAGTTCTGTTGCAGCTTTTAACTGACTTAAGATCTTTGCCTATTAAAAACATGAGCGATGAGCAAAGTACTATTTTAAATGCAATGGGAACGTTATTGCCCGTGTTGGTTGCGCATTTGCAAGTAGTTTTTCAAGAAAAGGGAAAAATTGATTTTATAGAAGTTAATTTACGTGCTTTACAAGCGATGGGAGATGAGTTAACCCCCTCTGATATCTCCTTAAGTCTAGATTATCAAATTAAGCACATATTAATTGATGAATACCAAGATACGTCAAGCATTCAATTTCGTTTATTTGAAAAACTAATAATGGGTTGGCAACAGGGTGATGGCAGGACACTTTTTGTGGTTGGCGATCCGATGCAATCTATTTATAAGTTCAGAGGTGCAGAAGTTACCTTGTTTCTCAAAACACAAGAAAATGGCATTGGTGGTATCAATTTAAAACCCTTAACATTAAGTGCGAACTTTAGATCTTCCTCAAAAATAGTAAACTGGATTAATGACTCTTTTGTTAGTATATTTCCGCCTGTTGATGAAAAATCTCTTGGCGGTGTAAAGTATGAACAAGCGCTTGCCCAAAGACCAATTTTTGATGAGAATGCAGTTACATTTCATGCACTATTCGATGAATCAACACAATCAGATTTAGTTGTCTCCTTAATTTCAAAACAAATTTCACAGCATCCTGATGAAAGTATTGCCGTGCTGGTAAGGGCAAAAAGTCATCTTGTAGCGCTTATTGAAAAATTAAAACAACTTCGTATTTCATTTGTCGCTGTTGAGATTGAACATTTGGCAACGCGTTCTCATGTGATGGATCTGCTCTCTTTATTGCAAGCAGTCATTGACTGGAATGACAAAATAGCCTGGTTTTCGATATTACGCGCTCCTTGGCTTGGGCTATCACTAGCGGATCTATTAGTAATAGCAAATGCAACTCAAAATGGTGTTGTTTGGGAAACACTATGTCAATTTGAAAGCATCAGTGAATTATCATCTGATGCCAAAGTCCGACTGAAGAAATTTGTTTGCGTGATGGATTATTGGTTATCGCAAAGGCAACGAAACAAACTCGGCGCATTTATAAGAGGTTTGTGGGTAAGCCTAGGTGGACCCTATTGCTATAGGGAATCCTATCTTTTAAATGACATCGATAAAATAATTTCGCTCATAGGCCGTTACTTTGATCAAAATGCTTCTATTCAAATCGATGAGCTTAAGAAAAGAATATCTCTTTTATATGCTGATGTTTCGGTTAAAGATCAAACAGATGATAAAGCTTTATCAGGAAAGATTGAGTTAATGACCATACATAAAGCGAAAGGTTTAGAGTTTGATACGGTTATATTGCCGCATTTGCATGCAAAAACAAAAAATCATGGACAAGCTTTAATGCTTTGGTTTGAGCATGCTCACCACCATGGTATTGATTTAATTTTAGCCCCAAAAAGAGCTTATAAAGAAGATAATGATCCTTTATATTCTTTTGTTGATTCTCAAATTCGTAAAAAATCAGAATATGAAGATGCCAGATTGTTATATGTTGGTGCAACCAGAGCAAAAAAGCGTTTACATTTTGTTGGTCTGCTTGAAAAAAGTGATGAAGATACAGACTATAAATTGCCACCTAAAGGTAGCTTTTTACGTTTACTATGGCCACATCTCAAGATCGCTGAAAGTGAACAGCTTGCAGCAAAACCTTTGAACCAAGAAGCACTTGAGCCTGTTGGTATCAACCGTTTAAAACAAACCATTGAATTACCATCAGCGCTTCAAAACGAGCTATACAAAAATGAGTTGATTGCTAGTGTAGATAGCAATCGACCAGAACCTAGTGACATCATTGCGCGTGCAGCAGGTACAGTTTTTCATAAACTGATGAATCGCATTAATCCCTCATCAATGATTTATCATGATGCTATTGTTTTAGCTTTGAAAAGGCATGGTTTACACCAGGATATGTTAAGTAAAGCTTATGATCTTGTTAGTCAAGGTTTTGACAATATGCTAAATTGTGAAATAGGTAAGTGGATTTTATCAAGCAATCATCTAGATAGAAAAAGTGAATGGCAACTCTCTGTTAAGAAGGGCGACAAAACAGAAAACATCATTATTGATTGTGCTTTTGTTGATGCGGACAATATTCGTTGGATTGTTGATTATAAATTAACACATCAAACAATGTTCAGTGAAGCTGATTTAAAGTCCGAAATTGAGAAATATCGTACTCAGTTGCAAAAGTATCAAAGAGCGCTCATGCTATTAGAAAATCGTGTTGTTCGCTGTGGTCTTTATTTCCCAATGGCAAAACAATGGTATGAATATGCATAAAGGATTATCATGAATAAAAAACCACGAAAATTAGTTGTCGCAATCTCATCGCGGGCATTGTTTAATCTAGATGAAAGTAATGCTATTTACGAAACGCAAGGCTTAGATGCTTATCACCGATATCAACTTGCTAATGAAAAAAATATTTTAGAGCCTGGTGCGGCATTTAATCTTGTAGAGAAATTTTTAAAGCTAAACCAAGGTTGTCCCGAAAATCAAGAATTGGTTGAAGTGTTATTGATTTCACGTAATACGGCTGATACAGGATTAAGAATTTTTAACTCATTACGCCATTATGGCTTAAGTGTGATACGCGCTGCATTTGCAGGTGGCAGAAGTCCTTATGGTTATGCTAAAGCTTTTAAGGCAGATCTCTTTCTTTCTTTAAACCCACAAGACGTTAGAGAGGCACTTAAAGCTGGTCTTGCTGCTGCGGCTATTTGGCCATCAGATCCAAAACAAAAGAACACAGGTGCGCTGAATATTGCTTTTGATGGCGATGCTGTTTTGTTCTCAGATGAGGCTGAGCAAATATTTAAATCACAAGGTTTAAAAGCATTTAACGAATCTGAGGAAAATGCAGCCTGTTTGCCATTGGCGCCAGGTCCTTTTAAAAGTTTTTTAACAGCGCTACATTCCTTACAACAACACGATTTAGCAATTCCAATCAGAACAGCATTAGTCACTGCGCGTTCAGCGCCAGCCCATGAACGAGTGATTCGCACATTACGTGAGTGGGGAATAAGAGTTGATGAATCTTTGTTCTTGGGAGGGTTACCCAAAGCGGATTTTTTGGCTGCCTTTAAAGCAGATATATTCTTTGATGATCAGAAAATGCATTGCGAAAATGCAAGCATGGAGGTTACCTCAGGTCATGTGCCCTATGGGGTGACTAACGAATAATCGAGGCTCACTATTTTGAATACAGCATATCAAAATTCAATTTTATCTAAAGAAGAAGGTGAGGCCCTTATTAATGCTGCTATTCATAACAAACCAAATGAAATTCAAAAATTAATTAACTTAGGTGTAAACTTAAATTATCGCGCACAAGATGGTTATACTGCGTTAAACAATGCCGTCCTACTTAATCATGAGAAAATTGCAAATATGCTGCTTTCTCAACCAAGCGTCGATGTTAATATTCCAAATAATTATGGGTTGGCGCCAGCTTATTTTGCTCATAAGTATAATCGTTTGCCAATGTTAGATAGCATTATCAAGCATCCAACGTTTGATTTAGAATTTAATTTAGTGATAGTTAATGATCTTGAAAAGTATGAATATAAAAATTACCTGCATTCAATAAATACTTCTTCGCTACCTTTTCTGGATGCTTATCAACAAGCAAAATTATTTGCCATGAAGTATGAGTTTAATGAGTGCTTAACTTTTAAACATGTTGATAATCATCATTTTCACTGTTTTGAAATGAAGGGGTATGCAAACCGCTTGGGTGCAATAGGAATGGCTGACTCATTTGGCAATTTTTATGACATTATTGTGAGTAATAGCCATCTTCCTTCATGGGCACAATCTGCTTTTGTGAGTGTTAATGAAGCTTTAGAATTTTGCGCTACGATATTTGAACCTTCAGTATATTACCAACGTTATCAACTGGGTGAGCTGGTTATTATTCCTTCTGGCTGGGACAGACATTCCATTGTTTTTGTCGTGTGTGATGATAAATTATATCGTTGCAATCGTGGTGATATGAGTGATGGTGTTCATGGTATTGAAGAATTTGTCATCACTAAACCTGATAAGTTTACTGTGAATGTTTTTGATCATATGTTGCAAGCAAGCGGTACACCAGATTATTTGCAAAACCAGATCATTGATATTCTAGGCTTACAAAAAATAGGCGAAGTTGTAAACCCTACTCAAATTATGGGGAATTGCGTTTGGACATCCTTAGAAGCAGGGCTTGAAGCATCTTTATTGTCAAACTTCTTAAACAGTGGGGTTGAAAATAGCGAGGCACATCTTTTAGCCAAGCAGAGTTTTTCAGTTTGGGAAGAGTTTGATCTTAGCTACACTTTAAAAACAGCTATCGATAATGTTGACGTGCTGAACTATTATGAGATATT
>JBFXKR010000006.1:0-12122 GCA_050173595.1 Candidatus Berkiella sp. | reverse complement strand
TAATACGCTAAAAGATCACAACTTAAAGCAACTCTTAGATCTAGGATTATGTATCACCATTAACTCGGATGATGCAGCTTATTTTGGTGGTTATGTCGTTGATAATTTTCTGGCAGCGCAACGTGAGCTAAATCTCAAAGCGCAAGATATTGTGACCTTAGCGCAAAATAGTATTAAAGCAAGTTTTTTAACAGATGAGCAAAAAGCAAAGTATATGCGAGAAATTAGTATGATTGTGCAAAATCATTTAAGAGATTAAGTTTAAGCCTTGCAAAATACTTACAAAACCTAAGATTAATCTTTTAATGATAGAAGGCAATAATGGAACTTTCATGAATCACAAAGAAATAACCAAACAAAGCTATACAAGCACAGCAGATGCATATGCAGCGAATGTCGCTAATCTTGCACCGCTTGATTCCATTAAACATCTACTTTCAAAATTACCACCTCATCCTGACATCATCGATATTGGCTGTGGGTCTGGAAGAGATGCCAAAATTTTCAGCGATCATGGCGCAAAGGTAACGGGAATAGATTTTTCACAAAGCATGCTTGAAATTGCCAAAAAGCATTCACCAACATCAAACTTCTTATTGATGGATATTGAAAACATGACATTTGAAGCTGCTACTTTTGATGCAGCCTGGGCAGCTTGTTCTTTAATGCATATTCCTAAAAGCAATTTTGTAACAGTGCTTCAAAAGATTCATCTCTTTTTAAAAGAGAGTGGTTATTTATATTTAGCCCTAAAACAAGGAAATGGTGAAGGATTAATGAAGGATGAACGTTATGATGGTGATGTTCAAAAATATGTGTCTTTTTATAAAGAAGAAGAATTACGCAACTATATTGAAAAAGCACAATTTAACATCCTGGAGTTTGACTTGATAGAAAAATCACATCAGTATCAAACTCATAGTGCTTTTAGGATAGTGTGCCAAAAATGAAATTTGATATCACTATTTTGTCGTTTTTGGAAGTATGAAAAATGAAAAAACAAATTTTAATCGCAGTAACCTTGGTAGCACCTGTCGTATCTGTTGCAAACTTTCAAGGCGACTATATATGCAAAGGTAATGATTTAGAAAGCAATCAGCCCTATGAACTTACCATTTCGTTTGAAAAATCCCAGGATACTTATAGACTGAAATGTGAATATGAAAATGTTTTATATGATGGAACAGCCTTTTATGATCGGCAAAGTCACACATTACCAGCTATGCTTGTTAATCCAAATGACTATCAAGAAACGACGTTAATCATTTTTCATCCTCAAAAAAATAATCATCTATACGCTACTTGGACTTATCTTGGAAAAACAACGATAGCGCAAGCAAAGTGTATAAAACGTTAACTTACTTTTTCAAGGGAATTGGGATCTGATTGACTCGCCCATTCACTAAAAAATTACCCTCTTTAAAATCAATGTTTATCTCATAGAGTTGATCTTTTTGCACCAAAGTACCTGCTTGTAACCATTTGTTAATGGTTTCATCTGCCAGTTGTTCGGGAGAAAGTATAACAATCGTTTCTTGGGTTGAGGTTGGGGAGGTTTGAGATGCTTGCTTTTCTTGTGTTTCCTTTGAAAATTGCAGCACTAACATATCGCGGATCATTGTTTTTGGAATTTCGAGTTTAGCTTTTGCCACAATTGATTTTAAGACTTGCGGTATGTTGCTAACGTTATTTGCCTCAACGCCGCCAATGGCTGCATATAGTTGTCCATTTACATCACCCGAAGCTGTATGTATGAATAATTTATCAACAGAAAACTCAGGTCGTGTACTTAAAAAGTCTGGTAATCTTGTCAGAAAAAATTGAAGCATTTTATTTTTGGCCGACAAGTCACCAGTTTTTAACTGATAATTTAAAGTTAAAAATGATTTAAGCAATTGTGTATCAACATGCTTAAGCGTATTACTGTAGTCAATTGGGCCATAGACTTTTTCATTGAGAGTCAATTTATCAACATGAAACTCACCATATAGATCTGTGACAGAGCCTTGATCTCTTAACAGACCTTGTGTTGAAAACCCTTCAAGATTCAATTTAAATTTACCTTGGTTAAGCACAAGCATGAGCTTATCAAGCTTTCCATCGAATCTACCAGGCCATAAGCCCGATGGTGATTGCGATAAATGAGTATAATAGTTTAAGTTAGCAGCAAAAAAATGTGCGCCTTCTAAATCAAAATCCATTCCTGGCAACATGACATGGCTTTTGATTTCTTTCATATTTGCGCTAATTAACCACTCACCTCTAAGCCCTTTAAAAGCAACCCGATCTGTTCCTTGATGCTCTTTAAGCTTTAAAACAGGTGCTGTTGCTAAAATGCTAACGCTTCCATCCATCGCAAAAATACTATTTAGCCCCACCAATTGTGTTTGGCCAACTTCTTCTTTTATGATTTTTTCAGCCTCTTTGGTAAGCGCTAGGTTTGAAATCACAACGGCTTGAGCAAATTCCCAATCCTTCCAATTATCATCTTGTAATTGCACAAAGGGCCCATGGCGAAGCGTATGATTAAAAATAAGGTGATATTCTTTAAGTTTATTTTGGCGATCACTATAGAATGTTACTGCTGTTTTTGCTGTTGATTTGCGCCATCCACGATGATAATCAAGCACCGTGATTTTTGCTGGTACAGTTTCGGTTTGCGAAATTAAGTTAATAACATCATCAAATTTAGATTCAACGAGCATGCCTGTTAAATAGGGCGCACTACCTATCACAACACCTATTAAAATAATGTAAATCGCGATCTTTCGTTTCATCATGTAATGATCTTATCAATAAGTAAGGATTGAAACTAATTAAAAATAATGTGATCTGCTAGCGACATGATGATGATTGTAGCGCAAAATATCAAACAATCTTGACGCTTACAGTATGTTTGCGAGATAGTTTACTAATCTATGTCTGGTGTATTTTTTAGGGAGAAAAAATGAGCAGCTTCCTTTGGTTAATTTGCTGGCTTGGCGGCTTGATAACGCTTGCTTATATGCGTGCACAACTGATAACAACCACCATTGCAATTGGTGCTGGCTTGTTAGTCACGACGCTTTTCTCCCATCTACATTGGTTCTGGCTATTTCTGTTTTGGGTAGCATTTGCAGGTTTCGCTTTTATACTCAACCATCCACAATACCGTAGACGCTATATTATTAATCCAGCCTTTGATGGTATGAAAAACACGCTACCCAGCATGTCTGAAACAGAAAGGGTTGCCCTAGAAGCTGGCACCGTTGGTTGGGACGCAGAATTATTCGCAGGCAATCCACAATGGGAAAAGCTGCTCACCATGTCTGCCCCAAAGTTGAGCGACGAAGAACAAGCTTTTATGGATAATCAGGTGAATTCACTATGTGAAATGATCAATGATTGGGAAGTAACGCATTGCCAATATGATTTACCTGAAAATGCTTGGCGCTACTTAAAAAATGAAGGCTTCTTTGCGCTTATTATCCCTAAAAAGTATGGTGGCAAAGGGTTTTCAGCATTTGCGCACTCAGAAATTTTAGCCAAACTTGCTGGACGCAGTTTAACCCTGGCATCTACTGTGGCCGTTCCAAACTCTTTAGGCCCTGCTGAATTATTATTACATTATGGTACGCAGGAACAACGTGATTATTACCTGCCCAGACTTGCTAGAGGTGAAGAAATTCCCTGCTTTGCACTCACTGGCCCTGATGCGGGATCAGATGCAGGAAGCATCCCTGATACGGGTATCATTTGCAAAGGTCAGTTTGAAGGTAAAGAAATTATTGGGATAAAGCTAAATTGGAACAAGCGTTACATTACCCTAGCCCCAATTGCAACCATACTGGGCCTTGCTTTTAAACTCTATGATCCTGATGCGCTGCTAGGTGATAAAAAAGATCTAGGCATCACTTGCGCGCTGATCCCAACTTCAACACCAGGTATTACGATTGGCAGAAGACACTTGCCCGTAAACATTCCTTTCCAAAATGGCCCAACGCAAGGTAAAGATGTGTTTATTCCGCTTGATTGGATCATTGGTGGCACTGAAATGGCAGGCCATGGCTGGCGAATGCTGGTCGAATGCTTATCTACCGGCCGTGCCATCTCATTACCATCTTCTAGTGTGGGTGGGGCCAGAGTAGCTGCGCTTGCTGCTGGGGCTTACTGCAGAATACGTCGTCAATTTAAAACAGCAATTGCATCATTTGAGGGCATACAAGAAGTGCTCGCGCGCGTTGCTGGATTCACCTATATCTCTGAAGCCGTGCGCTGTCTGACGGTTGCCATGATAGATGCTGGTGAGAAACCTTCCGTGCCTGGCGCCATTTCCAAATATCATGTGACTGAACTAGGCAGAAAAATTGCTAACGATGTGATGGATATACATGGTGGCAAAGGGATCATGATGGGACCAAATAATTACCTTGCCAGCGCTTATAGCGGTGTTCCGATTGGTATCACAGTTGAAGGTGCAAATATTCTTACGCGTAACATGATTATTTTTGGCCAAGGTGCCGTGAGATGCCATCCATTTATTTTAAAAGAAATGCAAGCACTCTCGAATGATAACATGGAAGATTTTGAGCATTACTTAGGTCAACATATCAGTTATGTGCTTTCTAATGCTGCTCGTTCATTTTTTCATGGACTTACCTTTTCAAAATTAGCTCAAAGTCCAGTCTCTAACGCGACCAAAAATTATTTTCAAGAATTAACACGCGCGAGCAGCGCATTTGCTTTAGTTGCTGATGTCTCTATGGCAATGCTGGGTGGCAAATTGAAATTTAAAGAGTCCATCTCAGCAAGATTAGGCGATCTGCTTTCTATGATGTATCTGATGTCTGCCATATTAAAGCGATATCAAGATCAAGGGCAAAATGAAACCGATATCAGCTTAGTCAAATGGTCATTAGATTACTGCTTAATGAATTTCTGGCAAACAATGAATGAATTATTGCGCCAGTTGCCAAATAAGGCGATTCAAATTGCCTTACGTGTGTTAGTCATGCCTTTTGGCGTAACACATCATGCACCAATGGATAAGCTCAATAAAGAGATTACAGAGCTGCTTACCAATGTGAATGATGCCAGAACGCGCCTTGGCGGCAGTGTTTTTATATCAACAATGCAAAACGACCCGATTGCAGTGCTTGAAAAAGCACTTCAAGAAACAACGCGTCTTGGCCCAGTCTTAAAGCGGCTTTATGAGGCCCAAAAAAGCAGTGAAATTGCACAAGGACCTTTTAGTCAAATGGTTGATGCTGCCCTTAAAGCAAAAATCATTAATGATAATGAGGCAGCAGATCTGTTGGCGTTAGATCAATTAACGCAAGTTGTGATTAACGTTGATGATTTCTCCTACGAAGAGCTTACCGGTAAACAACCTGCTACTAGTGGTGTTGTTGCGCATCTTCGAAAAAAAGATGATCACAAAAGGTTAAATTAACAATGTGGGCACAGCTTTGATGTGCCCTTAACTGCTTGATTGATTTGGCTGGGAAGGATTGGATGTTTTAGAATCAGGCGGTGGTATTTCTTGAGCGTTATCAGGCGCCAAAGCATCTTCTTTAGTCGTTTCTTGTTTTTGTTCTGTCGCTTGTGGTTCTGATTCTTGATTATCCTCTTGTGCGATGTCCAAGCTTGCCGTTTGTTGTTCAGATCCCGGTGCATCAACAGCACTAGGCGCTTGCATTGGTGGTTCTTGCGCAGCCGTGGACTCATCTGACACATTCACCTCTTGTACTTTTGTTTCTTCTTTCGCGGGCTCTAATGATGCTTTGGGTGCTGGTGCTTGGGTTGCTTCTTGCTCAGCGGTAGTCGTCGTATCTGGCGCGTTTGTTTCTTGGTTTGATTGTTCCTTTTGCGCTTTATCTGGTGTTGTCACTTGATCGCTCGTTTGTGCTTGGGAAGCTTTTGGCACTTCTTTTTCTACAGACTCAGTCTTTTCTTGCGCTGATTGCTCGCTTTCTTGCATTGGGGCCTTTTCATTAAGTGGTGCATCAATTGATTTACGTTTAAATGGCGCAATGATATACCAAACAACACCTATAGCCACTGCGATAAAAATTAAGCAAGCCACTGCGAATATCACAAGCATCCATTTTTTCTTTTGTGCCAATTTTGCTTGGGCTATTTTTTGCGCTTTCGCTTTTGCATTGGCTATTTTTGCTTTCTCTAGTTTTGATTTTCTCTGCTTTTTGCTTATTTCAGTTTTTTGCCCAGTGGCGTCAGCAGAAAATCGATTCATCCATAGCTCTTCTTGACTTGCAAATAACTTTGGTACCCACTGTTCAAGTAAACTTTGCAGAGGTGTTCGATAATTATTAAGTGGCTTTACAGCAGGTTCATCAAACAGATTTGCATCATTTAGATATTGCTCCATTTGTTTACTTATTGAGAAAGGAATGATTGCTTCAATAGCTTGCGTCTGTAGGCGTTGCCATGCTTGATTGCTCTTTAATAATTGATTTTGCTCAAGCTCATCATAAGCCTGATGGTAAATTGGACTAATGTTTACATCAGGAAAAGCAATTTGAACTGGGCGTGCATCTTTTAAATATCCTGCCAAGACAACAGACATTCTAGTTATATCAGGCGAAGCAGGCACACGCAGCATCCACGTATCAGCACCTTTTCTATCTAGCAAAATAGTCTGCGCGCTACCATCAACATTTTGAAATACTGCTGATAACTGACAAGTTGGAGCATCTAACATACTGGAAGTTAACTTTGCTTTGACTTGCATCTCATCATTTTGCGCATCGACAATCGTTTGTAACGTTGCCGGATAATCATGTAAGTAAAACTGCTGATGTCTTTCTCGTTGAAACAATAATCCTGTCACTAAAATATCTAAGCGATATACGCCGGGAATATTATTCAACCGATAATCAAAGCTAAATAAGCCTTTAGCGCTTTTTAGGCCTGATTTGTCATCTTCATTCAAATATATTTTATAAGTGTCAGAGGTAGCTATATTTTGTAAAGTTGCTGTCATTTGGGTGCTATCAAGAATCTCACCTTGGGTAAGTTTTTTCCCATCTTCTTCAAGGTAAACTGATAAGGCCAGTGTTTCACCACGAATAAGATTGTTAGGAAACACTGGCGTTACAATATCTAATGAGCTTGTAACAATCACTTCAGGATAAGATTGCAAGTTGCCTTGAATTTGCCATAAACCAGCAAAAGGTGCTTGAACTTTAATGGCATAAAGCTTATCTATTTTTTGCCAGCTAACATTGTTCTCCTTGCCTTGGAAAGGAATAATTATTTTGCCCATCGGACTTAAAAGCTCTATCGACTTAAAATCATCTGTGGTCAGCAATATTTGAATTTCTCGCGCTCCCTTATCAACCACAAATCGATTATGTGTCACAGGCAAAGAGGATTTGGTATTCATCGCATCGGTAAATGCCCGAGCAACACCATTTTGGGTAGTGACAGTTGCCGCCCCTTTGGGTTGCATCAACGCAGGCCCATCTGCATATATAGTCAGAGAAAAAACATACAATAGTAGGCAACAGACCTTAAGGCCCCTAAGTAGGAGAGACTTATTTATTAGGCTTTGCTTCATAAGGCTACATATCGGCAATGCGCAATAAAAATTTGGTTTTCTAACAATAAGATGGCGTAATTCTTAAATTTGAGTTAAAACTACTCATTAACCTTCCAGTATGTTAGGTTTAAGTAAAATATATTGAGTAAATAGTTGACAGGAATAACTCTGCGAGGAATATTCCTTTATGATATAGTTTTTGTGCTTTCTTCATTCAATAGGCATATCTAATTACTATGAGTACGCAAGCTACGTTAAGCAAAAATACCACAGCCATTGCCCTTAAAGGCGGTATGTTTACGCTAACCACCATTCAATTGTTAAATTTAGATCTTGAAGCAATCTCAGAAGAGTTAGATGAAAAAATTGTTCAAGCACCGAATTTTTTTCATTATGCGCCAATAATCCTCGATTTATCACGTGCTGCTACTCAAGATACTGCTTTTGAACTAGGCGTTATGGTGGCTACCCTAAAAAGCAAAAAACTCATTCCCATCGGCCTTCGTGGGGCAAATAAATTTTTTAAAGAAGCTGCCATTAAAGCTGGTTTAGCGATTTTTCCTGAAGAAAAAGTCGTTGCACAGAAGAAAAAGGCATCCCAAGAGATGCTCAATGATTCCTCAACACAAGCGGCTTCCTCTCGGGTTGATGCAACACAAACCGCATCAAGATTAATTACACAGCCTGTTCGCTCTGGCCAACAAATCTATGCTCAAGGTGGTGATCTTATCGTGCTAGCATCTGTTAGTCATGGCGCAGAGCTGCTTGCAGATGGCCATATCCATGTTTATGGCTCAATGAGAGGTCGTGCTTTAGCAGGTGTCATGGGAGATAAAGAAGCCATGATTTTCTGCAGAAGTTTGGAAGCTGAACTTGTTTCAATTGCCGGTCAATATCGTTTAAGCGAAGATCTAAAAGAATCCTGCTGGAAGCAACCTGCTTGCATTTCGCTTAGTGAAGATAGAATCCAAGTGAAGGCAATATAAAAATGAAAAGAATTTTATCAAAGTAAAGGAACTATCACCTTGAACAATAAGCAATCAAAAGTCATCGTAATCACCTCAGGCAAAGGTGGCGTTGGTAAAACAACCACGAGCGCAGCTATCAGTGCTGGCCTTGCCCAGTTAGGTCATAAAACAGTTGTCATCGATTTTGATATCGGACTTCGTAATCTGGATTTGATTATGGGGTGCGAGCGCAGAGTTATTTATGACTTTGTGAATGTCATTAATGGCGATGCCAACTTAAGTCAAGCCCTTATCAAAGATAAGCGCGTTGAAAATCTTTATATTCTCCCTGCATCTCAAACCAGGGATAAAGATGCCCTCACCAAAGAAGGCGTGGCTAAAATCATTGAAGAATTAAGAAAAGAGTTTGAATTCGTGATTTGTGATTCACCTGCTGGTATTGAGCGTGGTGCATTGATGGCACTCTATTATGCAGATGAAGCCATTATCGTCACAAACCCCGAAGTCTCCTCCGTACGCGATTCTGATAGGATTTTAGGCGTTTTGGCCAGCAAATCTCTTCGTGCGGAAAATAAAGACAACCCGGTCAAAGAGCATCTTATTATCACACGCTACTCTGAATCACGCGTGAAAAAAGGTGAAATGTTGGCTATTGAAGATGTGCTAGAAATTCTCTCAATACCTTTAATTGGTGTCATACCAGAGTCTCCTGCTGTGTTAAATGCTTCTAACAGGGGGATCCCAGTTACACTTGATAATGAAAGTGATGCACGCCTAGCTTATGAACAAGCTGTTCGTCGTTTGTTGGGTGAAGAAATTCCATTTGACACGTCTAAAAAATGGACTCGCAAGCTCTTGGATAAACTCTCACTATTTCGGAGCCCAGCATGAAAATAACGGACTTACTTAAAATTTTTCAACCCAAACGCACTGCTGCCTCTGTTGCAAAAGAGCGTTTACAAATCATTGTTTCACATGAAAGTACACGCAAAAGCGGTACCGACATTATCAAACAACTTCAATCTGAGTTAATTGAAGTCATTAGCAAATACATCAAGGTAGACCAAGATCTTATTAAAGTTCAGCTTGAACGTAATGGCGATCATTCTGTATTAGAGCTAAATGTAACGTTACCTGATGGTAGCAATTTAGTGAAAGCAGGTTAGTTTAAGGTTGTGGCGGACCCTTAGTCCGCCCTTGCCACATTCTGTGTTTGTGCCTTATAAGATCTTAAGGATAAATTTTACCTAATTTTTCCTCTTCTTCTCTTAATGCGCGTCTTAACACCTTACCCACATTGGTTTTAGGCAACTCCTCTCTAAACTCAACTTCCTTGGGCACTTTATAATTCGTCAGCTCTTTGTGACAAAAGTCGATAACCTGCTTAGCGGTAAGTGTAGGATCTTTACGCACAATAAACGCTTTAACAATTTCACCATGAGAAGCGCTTTTAACGCCAATCACAGCAACTTCTCGAACTTCCTTCATGTGCGCAATAATATCTTCAACTTCATTTGGATATACATTAAAGCCTGAAACGATGATCATGTCTTTTTTTCTATCAACAATACTGACAAAACCTTCGCTATTAATTGTTGCTATGTCGCCTGTGCGAAGCCAACCATTAATGATAGTATTAGCGGTCGCTTCCGGTTTATTCCAATATCCCTTCATCACTTGCGGGCCACTGACCCATAGCTCACCCGTTTCACCAATCGGTAATTCATTTCCATTTTCATCACATATCTTCACGTCTGTAGAAGGAATTGGTAAGCCGATAGTGCCATTGTATTCATTCAACGTCATGGGATTGATTGTAACCGCTGGGCAAGTTTCTGTTAGACCATAAGCTTCAATGAGTGGAACACCCGTAACTGCTTTCCAGCGTTGAGCGACTGCTTTTTGCACTGCCATGCCGCCACCTAAAGTAAACTTAAAATTTGAAAAATCTAGGCGACAAAAATCATCGTTGTTAAGCAATGCATTAAACAATGTGTTCACACCGGTCATCACACAAAAATCATATTTCTTAAGTTCCTTGACAAATCCAGGGATATCTCGCGGGTTGGTAATTAAAATATTAGGGATCCCTGCTTTTAGAAATACTAAGCAATTCGCCGTTAATGAAAAAATATGATAAAGCGGTAATGCGGTAATGATGCCGCCCTTAAGATCTTTATGAAGAAAAGGATCTATCCATGCTGTGGCCTGCAAAACGTTGGCTACCATATTACCATGCGTGAGAATAGCTGCTTTCATGCCGCCGGTTGTACCGCCAGTATATTGCAGATAAGCGATATCATCGGCTGTGACATCAACGTCAACACACTTTAGTTGGTTTGATTTGATGGTATCATTAAATGAGTGGGCATCTGGAATATACCAATTGGGCACCATCTTTTTAATATGCTTCACAACAAAGTTAACGATGCTTCCTTTAACAGACCCTAGCAAATCACCAAGCTTTGTAACGACAATGTGTTGCACAATAGTTTGCGATAGAATTTCCTGTAAAACATGAGCAAAGTTTTCTAAAATAACAACGCATTTTGCCCCTGAGTCATTCAAAATTTCTTTGAGTTCTCGCGCGGTATACAAAGGATTAATATTCACCACAACCATCCCTGCCCGGTGTATACCGTACATGGCCACAGGATATTGCATCACGTTCGGCAAAACGATGGCGACCCTATCTCCTTTGTTCAATTTACAAGTGTTTTGCAAAAACGAGGCGAAATGTTGACTTAATTCGTCGATTTGACGGTAGCTTAGCTTTTTACCCATGTTGTAGTAACAGGGCTTATCAGCATACTTCTCAAAACTTTCTTTTGCTAATTGTACTAAAGAAGTATATTCATTTGGATTAATGGTTTGTGGGACGCCAGTTTCATAATTTTTTAACCAGATCTTTTCCACCACATTTTCCTTTGTTAGTTATCAAGTATTTAATTATTGTTCTTAAAAATTATCCGTCATAAAGATACTGCAATCAGTCTCGCAAAGATAGCAGATATCTTTATTGTACGTAAACAAACTAAGGGGCAAAACCCTAAGTTGAGATCTTAAAATCAATGCCCTGGGCTAAGGGCAAATGCTTACCCCAATTGATGGTGTTGGTTTGCCTTCGCATATAGGACTTCCAAGCATCAGAACCTGCTTCTCTGCCACCCCCTGTCATTTTTTCTCCCCCAAAAGCACCTCCAATTTCAGCACCAGAAGTTCCGATATTAACATTGGCAATACCGCAATCACTGCCCATAACAGATAAATAATATTCGCTATGACGCAATGAATTAGTAAACAAAGCTGAGGATAATCCTTGTGAAACAGCATTTTGTAACCTAATCGCATCAGAAAATTTATGATATGGCATCACATATAAAATAGGTGCAAATGTTTCACGTTGCACGAGTTCCCAATTATTATTTGCTTTGACAATGGTAGGCTCAACAAAACAACCCTCACCTTTGATAACATTACCACCAAATAAGATCTCACCACCTAATGATTTAACTTCTTCAATTGCTTTAGAAAAATCAAGTACAGCCTGAGTATCAATCAGTGGCCCCATTAAATTTTTATCATCAAGTGGATCACCAATGGTCACTTGCTGA
>JBFXKR010000005.1:0-12617 GCA_050173595.1 Candidatus Berkiella sp. | reverse complement strand
ACCTGTCGCCGCAAGAGCGCTGGCTGGGATAATAAGTATCTGTTGAAGGTTTTGGAAGCTGATTTAAATGTTGCTAAAAAGAATGAAAATGTGGTTCAATTATCCTGATTTGAGTGCGATTGCCATGATGTTCCAAGGCTTCCTCAAATTTTGATTTAGGGCCACTTGCTGCCATAAATCCCCCTCATATGTTGCAAAATATGTTGATTCAATCTTGTGTAGTTACTAGCAATCATGCTGCTACAACCACTATTAATATTACTTTGCGCGCATGTTAGTTGAATTACAATACTCCTAAAGGTCATACCGCAAAAAAAAATTGCGCAATTACACTATTTTCTTTAAAGAAGTTGTTAAAACGTTGCCATCAGGAAATACGTTAAGTACGAGCGGTATTATCGCGCTAAACGCGCACTGCGCCTTTCGCCCTTGTGATTGGTTTTGCTGCCAAGATTTGTGCGATTGGTTTGATAGTTAAAAATCACAGTTTTTGGCTGTTTTGGAGCATTTATTTTAGCAATAGCATTTTTAATTAAATCATAATCGATATTTTGAATTGATTTAACATCCGCTTTTTGGCAAAGCCATTGATTCACTTTTTTGTCTTGAAGGGTGTTAAAAGTGTGCTCAGGATTTTTAAAGGTGGGTGCAGGCAGTTGATGATAAAACGCTGGGTAACATTCTGTGAGTTTTGCTTTGAGGGCTCTGCCACCCTCACTTTCCCACAGCCCACCCCCAAGCCATGATGAAATCAACAAGGCTTCTACCGAGCCAAAGCGTTGATGCAACATCGGATTTAAGTAAGGACTTTTGGGAAAATGTTTGACGAGTAAAGGCGCAAAAATCTCATCCATGAGCGCACTAAATGGTTTTATAAAAGCACCCTTTTTACAAAAGGCGCTGGCGCACTCTTGAATGCCATAAAAGGGAAACCACGTACCAGGATGGGTAGAAGCTTTTCCAGATGACTGATAAAAGGGCGCCCCTTTTATCGATGTAATTTTCCTTACAATGACATCATCTGGCGTTGAAACATTATCAATATAATGTATTAGGTTTAGCATAGTTCCTTTGCATTATAAAAATTTTGAGCGCTTTAACCATTTATCATCTGGATAATAAGCAAATACCAGCGAACCATCCTTAATCGTATTAATGACTGGTGTAGAAAGGCGATGATCTAATGCAGGACATCCCCACGAACGACCCAAGCGTCCTAAATTTTTAGCAGCAGAATCGCTGACATAATTTGCACCATGAATGACAATTTTGCGACGCTCAGCATTTCCATTAATGCCATTCTCCAATCCATGTAATGTTAAGGAAAGGCCGTGTTTACCTTGGTAGGTTTTTCCTGTCACAAACACACCTAAACTGGATTGCAAACTACCTGGCACATCTGAAAAACGTTTTGCATGATTATCACCACTACCGCTGCCGTGTGCGACTAAGGTATTGTAAATAACCTTATGATTATTCATATCCACCACCCACATACGTCGTGAAGTAGAAGGCATAGAGTAATCAATAATGGTCATGGTAGATTTCTTAGCATAACCCATGGCGCGTGCTTTTTGATGCGCTTTTTGTGCTAACTGAAGCACTTTTGGATTAATACCTTTAATTTGCATTTGTGAGGATTTTAAAGCCTGGGATTCTTGATAGTGTAAAAAGGTTGAACTGCTGGCGTTGGTATTTGGCTTGGCGAAACCGGCAACCATCACACTGAGTAATAGGCAGATAAAGAGTCGAATTGAAATGGCTTGTCGTAAATAAAATTTAGTTTGCTTGATTATATTGTTATTAAGCATTGTTGTCATATTTTCTCCAAAACTTCTGTGAGCACGAGGCAACAAGTGCAAGTGAGTGCCACGGACTATACCAGGAATGCCTATTCAAACAAACTTAAATTGCCATTTTCCCTGATAATAACAGCAAAAATATGTTTACTGGCTAAAACAAAAACCTTAATATTTAGTTGAATGCCTAGATATTAAAACGCCTTAAAGTTTGCTATTATCTTTATTCATTGTAATACCTACTTTACATTGCCTTTAAAAAGGAAACGACTGTGCACATAAAAATACTATCGCTTGTTATCATCATGATGCTTGCAGGTTGTGCGCAGCATCCTAAAAAACAACCAACGCCCCCACAAATCAAACCACAAGTTACCCAAAAAGCCATTGAGCCTAAAATCAGTGAGCCTAAACCCAAAGTGGCTCCGGCTACCAGCTGGCAAGCCCGCGGTCGTCTTGCTGCTTCCAATGGCGGCAAGGGTGGTAATGCGCAATTTGTGTGGACACAAAAAGGCGATTCATACCAAATTAAATTATTTGGCCCATTTGGTTCGGGCAGTGTATATATTACTGGCCACCCAACATTTGTTGAACTAAAAGAAGCTAACGGAAAAACAACCCGCGCTAAATCACCTGAAATGTTATTGAAAAAAATTGCCGGTTGGCAAATACCCATTGACGGCCTGCGCTATTGGCTACGCGGCATACCATCGCCCAAAGCCAAAACACAATCTTCGCAAACGAACAATGCAGGCGTTTTGCAACAAATGGTGCAACAAGGATGGCATATTGTTTATGAAGGCCATCAAGAAGGAAATCCTCCCCTTCCTAATAAGTTACGATTACAAAATGGGAATGTGAAACTAAAAATGATTGTGACGCAATGGGAAACACTATAGCAATGACGCTTAGCTTTCCATCGCCTGCCAAAGTAAATCGTTTTTTGCATATCACCGGTCGGCGAGAAGACGGCTATCATTTGTTACAAACTTTGTTTCACTTTCTGGATTATGGCGATGAGCTTTGTGTATCGTTACGCGAAGATAATCAAATCTGTCTTTTTCCAGAATCGCATTTAGGCATATCTCAAGAGAATAACTTAATTTATAAGGCGGCCAAAAAGCTACAACTAGCAAGTTCTAGCCATCTTGGTGCAAACATCCACTGGCAAAAACGTTTACCCTTAGGAAGCGGTTTAGGTGGGGGAAGCTCAAATGCTGCCACCTGTTTATTTGCATTAAACCTACTATGGGACTTAAAGTGGTCTCAAGCACAATTAATGGCACTAGGGCTGACCCTTGGCGCCGATGTGCCTGTTTTCCTATTTGGGCACAGTGCCCTTGCCCAAGGGATAGGCGAAGAGTGCGTTGCGATTGAAATGCCTGCAACCTGGTTTTTAGTTATTACGCCTGACTGCATGGTTGAAACGGCAAAAATGTATGCAAAGAGTGAATTGACAAGAAACACGCCAACCCTCAGAATAGGGGCCCTTGCTAAGGATGGAATGTCGCAAGCACTTGCGAACTGTCGGAATGATTTTGAACCTGTTGTTCGCCGACATTATCCAGAAGTTGATAACGCTTTAAAGTGGTTATCTAACTATGGTGAAGCGAGACTTAGCGGTTCAGGCGCCAGTGTTTTTGCTTGCTTCTCTTCGCAAGAACAAGCGCAAGACGTTGCAGAACGTATGCCACCCTTGATGAAAGGGTTTATTGCTAAAGGGATGAATCAATCCCCGCTCATGCAAAGCGCAATGAGCAAAGGTTTTATCTAACGATTGGGGTGTCGCCAAGCGGTAAGGCACAGGGTTTTGATCCCTGCATACCTAGGTTCGAATCCTAGCACCCCAGCCACTAATTTTACGGCCATTTTCGTGAAAGATATCGATAACAAATGAGGCTTCCACTATGAGCGACATGATGATTTTCAGTGGGAACGCCAACCCGCGCCTTTCTGCTGATGTAGCAAAACGTCTTAAAGTACCTCTTGGCAAAGCCTCCCTCGGCCGTTTTAGTGACGGCGAAATCATGGTCGAAATTCTGGAAAACGTCCGCGGTAAAGATGTGTTCATTGTGCAATCAACTTCTGCACCAACCAATGATCATCTGATGGAACTTTTACTTTTAACCGACGCCTTAAGACGCGCCTCTGCGCTTCGTATCACGGCTGTTATCCCCTATTTTGGTTATGCCAGACAAGACAGACGTGTTCGCTCTTCAAGAGTACCCATTTCTGCCAAAGTGATAGCTGACATGATGTCTGCTGTTGGCATAGATAGATTACTTACCGTAGATTTACATGCCGATCAGATCCAAGGCTTTTTTAATATGCCAGTTGATAATGTTTATGGTTCATCTGTACTTATCACCGACATGCTGAAAAAAGATTATGATGCACCCGTTGTTGTTTCTCCTGATGTGGGCGGTGTGGTGCGCGCGCGCGCGATTGCGAAACGCTTAAACGATACCCACTTGGCGATTATCGATAAACGACGTCCCCAGCCCAATGAAGCACGGGTGATGAATATCATCGGTGATGTGAAAAATCGAATTTGTATCCTTGCTGATGATATTGTCGATACCGCTGGCACTTTGTGTATGGCTGCCCAAGCCCTTAAGAATGAAGGGGCTACTAAAGTGGTTGCTTATGCTACCCACCCTGTTTTATCTGGGAATGCGATTAGCAACTTAGAAAACTCTGAAATCGATGAACTTGTCGTCACAGATACTATTGCTTTACAACCTAGAGCCTTAGCTTGCCCAAAAATACGGCAGCTTAGTATTGATGCCATGCTTTCAGAGGCAATCCGTCGTGTCAGCAATGAAGAATCTATCAGCTCCATGTTTTCAGTTGTCTAGCAAACTATAGACTGTTGCTGCTGATCTTTGTTGATTGCCCTTCCTGTGGTAAACTCCCCCGCTCCCAGCTGTAAAACTGCTTGGGATCTTGGCTTTATGGTCGCAATAAAGCCTTATATTTACAAATCTTTGGAGTCTTAACATGGCAAAGTTTAACTTTGAATTGGACGTTGAACCACGCGAAATGCTAGGGAAAGGTGCGAGCCGCCGCCTGCGTCGTCGTGAAAACAAAGTCCTTGGTATTATTTTTGGTGGCGATCAACAATCCCAACCTATTATGCTTGATCATCACATGGTTGAAAGAGCATTAGAAAACGAAGCAATTTATTCTCATATTCTTACCTTAAATGAAAAAGGTAAGAAACTAAAAGTGGTGCTCAAAGACATCCAAAGACACCCTTATAAACCCCGCGTGATGCACATGGACTTTATGCGCATCAATGAAAATAAACCTATTTACATGCATGTACCTTTACACTTCCCAGGCCAAGAAAAAGCACCTGGTGTTGTTTTAGGTGGCGGTATGGTCACTCACCACATGGTTGAAGTTGAAATCAAATGTTTGCCACGTGATCTACCTGAATACATCGAAATAGATTTAACCGATGCCGAACTAGATACCGTTGTTCACTTATCGCAAGTGAAATTACCTAAAGGTGTCGAGCTGGTAACTGTGGTTCACAGTGCTGAAGACGATTTACCCGTCGTTAGCATTCACAAACCTAAAGTTGTGGTTGAAGAAGTTGAAGAAGTACCTGCTGGTGAAGTACCTTCCATTGAAGGTCAAGCACCTGCTGATGCTAAAGATGCTGGCAAAGAAGGCAAGAAATAATTTAAGCCTTATATGTGGCGGATCACTGATCCGCCATATTGCTCTTAAATGGATTTTAAGCAAAAACAACACCCATCCTGTAACCTTTAAAGCAGGAAGTATAAAATTCAAATGCGCAGGAAATGATGGGAATTCAACTTATTGTTGGTCTTGGTAATCCCGGGCCAGAATACGCAAAAACAAGACATAATGCCGGCTACTGGTTTATAGAAACACTAGCACAGCAAATGCGTGCCACATTACAACCTGAATCAAAATTTAAAAGCTTAACGGCACAAATATCCCTGAATGGTCACAGTTGTAGATTATTACAACCCACCACTTTCATGAACTTAAGTGGCCAAGCAACACAAGCTGCTGCAAATTTTTATAAAATTAAACCAGAAGAAATATTAGTGGTTCACGACGAGCTGGATTTACCTGCTGGCAGCGCCCGCTTAAAGTTAGATGGCGGTCATGGCGGCCATAATGGGCTGCGCGATATTATGGCGCGCTTATCTTCAAACCAATTTTATCGCTTAAGATTAGGCATCGGGCATCCTGGCCATAAAGATCAGGTACATGATTATGTGCTACATAAGCCTTCAGTAAGCGATATGCAACTTATTATTGAAGCGATTGATAAATCACTTATCGCACTACCCGATATTGTGGCTGGAGATTTTAATAAAGCCATGAACTTTTTACATACAGCAAATAAATAGGAACACCAAATGGGATTTAAATGCGGCATTGTTGGCCTACCCAATGTAGGAAAATCGACGCTCTTTAATGCACTCACCAAAGCAGGCATTGCAGCTGCCAATTATCCCTTTTGTACCATTGAGCCTAATGTGGGCATTGTGAGCGTTCCTGATAAAAGATTAGATCAGCTTGCCTTGATTGTTAAACCACAAAAAATCATTCCAACCATCATGGAGTTTGTGGATATTGCCGGTTTGGTAAAAGGCGCGTCCAAGGGCGAAGGTTTGGGCAATCAGTTTTTAGCTAACATTCGTGAAACGGCAGCGATTGCGCATGTCGTGCGCTGCTTTGAGAATGATGATGTGGTGCATGTGGCAGGAAAGGTTGATCCCAAAGAAGATATCGACACCATCAATACAGAATTATTGCTTGCCGACATTGATACCATCGATAAAGCCTTAAACAGAGCTCAAAAGCTGGCAAAATCGGGTGACAAATCTTTAAAACACCAGCAAGATTTATTAACAAGTTTGCAAGCGCATATGAATGCAGGCAATCCAGCGCGCACCTTCAGCTGCTCTGATGAAGATAAGCCCTATATTAAATCAATTAATTTGCTTACCATGAAGCCCACCATGTTTATTGCCAATGTGGATGAAAGCGGCTTTGAGAATAATCCTTATTTAGATCAAGTCAAAGCCATTGCCCAACATGAAGGTGGCGTAGTGGTGCCCGTATGCGCAGCGATGGAAGCGGAAATCGTTGATCTCACCGATGATGAAAAAATAGAATTTTTGGCCGAAATGGGTTTAGATGAGCCAGGGCTTAATCGCGTCATACGAAGTGGCCACAGTTTGTTAAACCTGCAGACTTATTTCACTGCAGGTGTAAAAGAAGTGCGCGCATGGACCATTCCTGTGAATGCCACTGCTCCGCAAGCAGCTGGGGTTATCCACTCTGACTTTGAAAAGGGATTTATCCGCGCAGAAGTCATTTCTTATGAAGATTTTATTCAATATAAAGGTGAAGCTGGTGCCAAAGAAGCCGGCAAGTGGCGCCTAGAAGGTAAAGAATATGTTGTGAAAGACGGTGATGTGATTCATTTTAGGTTTAATGTATGAAAAAAATAACACTGATTGCCCTATTAAACCTAATCACTATACAAGCTTTTGCGAGTACAAAATGCTTTATTGCCAAAGAAAATGGCAAAATTATCCATCAAGAAGGCGACTGTACGACGCGTCATGCGCCTTGTTCTACCTTTAAAATTCCAATCAGCGTGATGGGATTTAACGAAAATATTTTAATTGATGAAAAAAGCCCAGTGTGGCACTTTAAACAAGGCTACCCTGATTGGCTCGCCATTTGGAAAGAGCCGCATAACCCCAGCGATTGGATGAAAAATAGCTGTGTTTGGTATTCCCAAGTGATTACTCAAAAATTAGGCATGCCAAAATTTCAGGAATATGTCGCAAAGTTAAATTATGGCAACCAAGATGTCAGCGGTGATAAAGGCAAGAATAATGGCCTAACACACGCCTGGCTCTCTAGCAGCCTTAAAGTTTCACCGCATGAACAAATTGTTTTTCTTGAAAAGCTGATTCAACAAGAACACCCTATGTCAGCAAAGGCACAAGCCCTTACCAAAAACATCTTGGCAGTAGAAGATTTTCCAAATGAGTGGAAACTAGTTGGTAAAACAGGCAGTGGTAATGTTGAGCTTGCAGATGGATCATTAAATCATGAGCTTAAAACTGGCTGGTATGTAGGCTGGCTCGAAAAAGGCAATCGACACATTATTTTTGCACACTATATTGAAGATGAAGCCAAAGAAGACACCTATGGCGGCCCACGTGCTAAAAGCATGGCTAAAGAAAAGCTAATTGCGTTATTAGAAAATTAATTATTCAGATTAAATCTTCCTGGTCTTATGGCCAGGATAGGTTTAATACATTAAAAACAAATTTCTCATTTCATGTCCTTTAATTTATCAAGCGCTACCTATCTTGTTTTGGTTGGTTGACATTATTCCAAGCCTGCATTTAACGTTGAGTTTGTAATAAAAAGACAATAATTCAAATTTTTTAATGATATACAGGGATGATCATGATAATACAATGGAGAAAATTGTTTTCTCAAGGGGAAGTTGTTGTTCATGCGAAGCTTAAAGATTTAACGCTTACACTTAATTTAGATAAAAAATACAAAAATAAAGACAGTTGTAGAGCAATCAACAAAATGCTATGCAGTCTTATCCAAGGCTCCCCTACCCTTGCGAAACAATTTGAAAAACCCAAAATAAGTGTTTTCGAACCAACATTGACATTAAAGCAAAATCATCCATTTGAATCAGCGAATGCAGCGCTTGGTGAACTCAGAAAGCGTGCCCAAAGGAAAGTCATTCGATCACGATCTAAAGTAAATCCTCCCCAATCTAAAAAATTAGAAACCCCGACTAAAAAATTGGAAACGGTACAACCCACTCAAGCGCCTGCCTCAATGCCAGCACAAACTGGCAACAAGCCACCCCCTAAGGCTATTCATTTGGTTTTTCAAAACCAAAGAATTACATTATATCCAAAATCAGCAGCGCAAAACTCACCCCCCATAGTGCCCACACAAATTGAAAATGTGAATACTTCAGAATTACCCAAAGAATCGATAGCTGTTGAGGCATCCAAGATAATACCCCCTCAAGACAACAAAGAAGATAACTCTTCGCCAAGTGAAAAGGTAAATGCCCAAGCGTTACAAAAAACGATAAAACCTGAAGATGCGCCAGCTAAAAGTGATGGATATCTCTCATTAGATTTTGAATTAGGGGAAATTGACTTAGATTTTGCGTATGGCTTTAATTCACCCTCGTTTGATAATTTGATGTTACTAGATAGTGAATTTAACAGCACACCAGCGCTTATATTTACAAACTCAAGAGAAGAAGCACCCAAAATTGTTGAACCAGAAGCAGTGACTTCTTTATTGAATGACAAAGTATCTGATCATAGAAACAATCTAAAATTCTAATTAAAATTATTTCTTGAAAAGATTGCTTCATAATCCGAGCCCCACTGTGCTTATGCACAGCTATAAATTTCCTTATCTAAAGGATTGAACTAGTTAAATTCAACAGTGGTCTGATTGGTTATTAATTCACTTTATTAATCAAGCCTAATGAGAGCGTTACATCTTGGGCATTTCGATAATGCAGAGGATATACACTATGAGATATACCGACACTTTTAAAACAGTCGCCAAAAAAAGAAACATACATGATATTCAGCGATTACTTTTTGAAATGCCTCCCGTTCCAACTTCATCATGGATGCCATACATAAGCCAATCCACTTTTCTTCCCGCAGATAATGAAGGCTTATATAGTGACATTAGTGCAAATGTAGATTTCATAGTTGAATTAATGAAAGGCGATCCAGCCAATTATGAAGAGGTTATTAGAACACTCATTACTTCAATGACTACATTACAAAGTAATAGCAATATCAATATTTTCTTAGGACTTCTTAATTCAAAACTGAATAATGACACTGCAATGCCTGGTATGGATACGATGCCATATACAATTTCTAGCTGGGCCGTTGAGCATGCACCTTACATGTTAGACATGGCTGTTTTTCAACAGGATTTGTATGAAACGCATGTCAGAGATATGGTAAAACAAGCTATCAGAAATAACGATCCTGAAGCTTTGCAAATTCTATTAACGAGACATGCTGAGACACTTCCAGATCAACTTCAGCCCTCAATGTTAGAATCTATGAAAGAATACATTCCTATGTGGGTCAGATCTATGATGGGTCCAGAGCTGAGCTATTTGTTAGGTGAAAGAGTTAAATTTGAAATATTTTCTTTAATAGATGATCCATCAACAAGTGCTGAATGTCAAAGTATACTTGCGCCATACAGCATTGAACAAAAGGCACGAGCCGTATCTTATACACTAGCTACCACGCCTGCTGCACCAGGTACACCAACGCCTTCATCAGATATAGCAACTCAAATTTATAAGTACAAGCTCACTGATAATCCAAGGGCCATGAGAGCTTTAAAAGTAGCGCAACTGGTAGAAGCGGCATCGAAAGTCGATCAAAAAGCTTTTAAAGAAAAACTGAGCGAAGTCAAAGATTTATTAGATGTATCCTACTTATATGTTGTTCTTAATACGTTAATACCAACTTCAGTTGCTATAGATCCTAGTAAAGAGCGGACAATTTTGTACCTAACTGAAGAGTTACTTGAAAGTACCCAACCTTTATTTCAAGACAATCCCAATGGCCTAGGTGGGATGTGGGAAAACTTCATGAGATTAGGGTTTGTAGATTTACTTAAAATCCCTGGTGTGATGCCTGATGAAATTCAGTTTCGACAATTAAAAGATTTAATCAAAATAAATGCTGAAAAAGCTAACATAGAGATACTGGATTTATTAATTCCCTATGCAAAGCAACAACGTGTTTCTATTTTATTTGGCGATAACGAGCTAAACTTAAATGGCTTATCAAAAGATGATACAGCAGAGGTTCTTTCTAGACTTGATGACATGACAAGTAGCACTAAAAGGCCTCCTTCTTTAACTGCGACTTACAGAAGTCAATCAAAAGCTGCAAATGCAAGACATGAACCAAATGAAGCTAAACCAGCCACAAGGAAAACGCCTAAGATGGACTAATGGATGGCAACGTGTCATATTAAACAAAACACTAACTGCATATTTTTCTATTTTAAGCAGGTTAAAATGATTATTTTATTTATCTCTTTTTAGCTCTTAAATAATAATGATGTTTAGGCTCTTGCTTTTGCTCTGTGGCTCCTTTTTTTCTAGCGCTTCGCAAATGCGTAACCGGTGGATTGTCTTTAACAAGCTTTCTTGCTGATTCCATCCAACCTAACTGTTGGATACTTGCAATGATATTGGGCTGTTTACAAGCTTTTGGCTGCGTACAGATAAGTTTAAAACCATTTTTAGATTCAGCTTCTTTTTTCAAACTCTGCACATATTTTCGCGCTTGAAAGAATTCAAAGTTTTTTACAATGGCAAAAGGATTCAGCCAAGCTAAGCGCCCAAGCCAAGGATAAGGATCAGCAGGTGGCGTGTAAAAGAAAGCGATGTCATCTGCAGTAATGTCTTTATTTTGTTCTTTGATGTTTTTAAGCAAAGCGCCAAAGAGATCTCTGCCAAGCTTTTTTTGTTCAAAAGAAAAATAAGCAGTACCAGGAAGTTCTTTCAAATTAAGTTTATTCTTGAGATCTTGAACATGTAACGCATTGGTGCCCGCTAATAAATAAACTTGATAACCTTGTTCTTGAAGTTGCTGTGCTTCTTCTAAAGCCTTTTTGGTGACATCTGTCACAACTTGCATTTCATTCCATGCCGTATCAAAGCTTTGATTATCTAATCTTGCAGTTGGAAATTTTTGACGGATAGCTTCTTTAAAAGCTTGTGTTGAAAGCTCGCCTTTTCGATAGCGATCAAAAATAACAGGTAATGATAATCCTCTGAATTTTTCAAGCCATTTAGGCAATGGAATATAATGCCAAAATAAGGATAAGCTCCCTACCCCTAAACGTTTGAATGCTGCTAACGTTCTATTTTGCTCATTATCCAGATACAAACTAATCGGTAAAATTACTACTTTTGTCATTTTATACAACTAAGCTACACAACCAACAAGTATCTATTTTATCAATAGTTTGCCTAAAAATTAAAATAATTGCTGATATTTTCAAAGAATGATAGCATTAATACCGACTTCTCATGGTTATTTTACTAACATATTTATATTTCATGGAGTTAAAAATGAATAAAAAGAAATATCTGCTTAGTGCTGTATTATTTTTGGTAGCCCATCTTGCTATAGCAGCATCACCTACCCCATCGCATGTTAAAAAGGTTGAACAACTGCTTGAAATATCACACTTTGATACCCTGATTGATTCTCAGATAAACAATATGACACAAGTATTAGTTAAGCAGCCTCAATTTGCAAAACATGAACAAGAATTAAAGGCGATTTTTCAAGAGATCATTGACGTTAAAAATTTAAAAAAAGAAACTATCCAGGCGTATACAGATACGTTTAGTGAAAGCGAAGTTGATGAAATGATTAAAATAAACAAATCACCATTAGGTCAAAAAATTATCAACAAAACGCCCCAGCTTACTAAACAACTTATGAATAATATGCAAACGAACATGGCTCAAAATCAAAAGAAGCTTGAAGATTTAATGCTAAAAATTGCTAAGGAAAATAAGGAAAACAGCTAATCCTTTATCGTTGAAATCTGCAAAGCATACCCTGTTTTAATATTATTTGGCGTTATGCTTTGCATCCTTTGACTATTGCGCACTTTAAAACTTTAAAGTTTCTCATGCATCTGATTGCGAATAAATTTTGTATCAGTTTTTGCCCGCCCTAATCATGACTATTT
>JBFXKR010000004.1:0-12951 GCA_050173595.1 Candidatus Berkiella sp. | reverse complement strand
TATTGTTAAAATCAAATTGTTACAATCGCGGATCATGCTAGGCGTTAAAAACAGTGCTCATCGACTTATCCTGAAGTTTAAAGATAAAAGCATCCAAATATATGACATTAGCGATAGAGATGATCAGGATTTTAGTTCAAAACAACAAAATGTTGATTTCGCGCTTAAAATGCTTCGATTATTAACGGATATGGGTGGCATCATAGAAAGTCATATGATTGAAGTTGCACGTAGAATTGTGCATCCATGGGAAACAATAACCTTTAAGACGGTTTTACAAGCTGTACCTAAAGTAGCTGATTACTACGTAGAAACACATCAACAAGTTGCCAAACGCGTGTGTGAGTTAGTACAAAGTCAAGATCCTATTCCTAAAGAAGTCACAGTCTTTTCCTTTGGTTGTGGCGATGGCGCTGAATTAGTATTAGTAAACGATAAACTGAGATTAAGCGGCATTAGTGTTAAAGGGTTTGGATTTGATATTAACCCTGAGAACTTCAAAGTAACCGCAGCCTTGAATAAAACACTGACGTTCTCAAAGGGCGATATACATACCCTTGAAGATTCAATCAAAGCGCAAACATTTGATCCCAATTCATTAAAAATCGGATTATTTATTGGTGTTTTAACTGACACGATCTTAAACGGAACTAATGAGGCATTAAAAATAATTGCGCAAACAAGAGAACTAGATCATCTCTATGTATGTGGTTGGCAAAATGTACTTTTAAACAAGAATGTACTTCGTGCAGCAGGATTTAATGTGCCGGATGTGCATGAAAGACGTGAAACAAACGAGCAATCCTATCATCTTAATTTCTTTGAACTAAGTTGGATGCCACAAGATGAACGACGTGACTACTTGCAACGAAAGAGCACCAAGCGTTCAAGGGAAAATAGATTTGATCTGCTTGATATCTCATTTAGTGCCAATCCTTTGCGTGATCTTAAATTGTTTTCAATTGAAGCGCTAAAAAATATCAGAATGATTGATATGAGTTGGAGCTATCTCAAAGCGAATGAAATTAAACAATTCTTTGACTATTTGCAGCAAATAAATACCCAAAAATTAATCGTGTTAGTTTCTCGTGCGCAAAATGCTTATGAAGATATTCTTAAAGCTGCATGGCGTATACCTCATGTTTATGTACATGAGCGAAACGATGCTGCCAATATGAATGAAATTCCAGTCTTTACGCCTGCGCAAGCAAGACGATGGGGTATTTATGAGCAGTTGCCTAATACGCCTCTAAAAAGAATTTCTTTGAGTTAATTATTCTAAAGGATGCATCCTGCTCATCATGCAGCCTATGCATTTAGCAGCATGCAATTATAAATATTAGCTTTAAATGCATCCTGACCAAATAGATGTTAAACAACTTATTTAAGTGAGAATACAATGCCTGGTTCGCAACCTTTAATGTATGTCAAGATTATAGAGACAGTTTCTGATGCTTTTAAAGCATTCATGAATCAATTTATGAAAATAGGTTCAATTAAAGACAGCGAACTTAGGGAGCAGTCATATACTGATTTTTTTAAGGGTAAGAAAATTAATCTGAGTGATTTTAGCTTTATTTATAAAAATTTTGTTGCGCAAAACCAGTAGCATTATGATTACTTCAGCGGACATGTAGCAATGGAGGCATTTTTATCTACTCATACGAACTATACATTTACAAAAGAATATATGGCTTACATTAGAGAAGTTGCAAGTAAAACAGGCCAAATAGAAGTTTTGGATACCATTTTAAAGTTTGTTTTGCCTAATGTGAGCGGCATTGAAAGCAAACGCCCTGAAATACAAAACGATATTATAAAAATATTCATTGATCTATTGCCTGGCAATGCGAGTCTTGCGTTAACGTTATTCGCCTATCCTGATGATAATGGACATAAACAATATAATTTGCTTTATAAAAAAACAAAATATCTTTTGAATATGTTTGATGTTTATAGCGACAATATGATGACGCTGTATTGTGAAAATATATCCTCAAAAGCAATAAACAGAGATTTTTACATTGCAAAGTTAAATGAACTAATTCTTTTCCTTGAAAAGGCACATACATTTTACTTAGGGCAAGGCATGAAGAGCCATGCGCAAAAGATTAAAGATGTGGCTATTATCTTACATGATAAACTAAATGTCGTGATTCAAGACGAGGAAGATCACGCAACTAGACAGCAACTTGGCGGGTTTGTTAAAGCTCTTAAGGGATATATTGATCAGTTTGAACATCGTAATACTGAATTAAAACCATCAAAGTGGATTAACATATACAACAGATTAAATGATTTTTATGTGAATACCTGGCGTGCAAGAGTCAAGCAAAATGATTCAGTATCAGTTGAAGAAATTGAGAATAACTTAATGTCTCAAAGTCATGAACTGTTAGATGAATATAAGCGTCTTGATTCGCAGGATACTGATTATTACAAAAGGCATTACGCTTTAATGGAAAAGCTGATTGCTTTATTATCACTTTATCATAGCGTACCAAGTGCACATAAAACCGCGACACTGTTAGAAACAATGGACGGATTATTTTATAAAATAGTAAAACTTTGCAACAAACAAAAGTTTATGCCACGAGATTATGCTGCTTTGATAACGCAAGGATTACTTGAAGATATTCAAATGGATATCGATAAGGATAAAAATCGTTATAAATTAGCGCTTTCAGATTTGCAAAGAAGCATCTTGAATTGTCATCCTCATGTGCAAGAAATGTTGACAGATGTTAAAGGCGAGAAAAAAAAGGCAGCTGATAAAAAACTTGCATCTTTGTTAGCAATGGAGTCCATTTGGGATCTGGAGTATAAAAATAACAGACGTGAACAATGGGTGCAGCAAACACCCTTTCTCATGTTGAACGAGATTTTTGATGAGGTTGTGAAAGATAGCGTTGCCATTTTAAGTGAATATGCCAAACATCACAGTGCATATGACAAAGAACTAGCGGCGTGGATATTAGCACCTGCATCAACAACAGAAGAGTCTGTTAAGTTATCACAGGTATTTGGCACTCAAAAAGAGCAATTGAAAAAATACTGTGTTTCAGTAATGCGCGTGATAAATCTTTGTCATTTTGTACTAAAAGAAATCTTACCACATTATCAAGAATGTACTCAACCAGAAGATTTTATTCGCTTTAAAAGAAAGTTGATTACATTTTTATTTAGAATTTTAGCAACAATAGGTTCAGGGTTTCATGATGTTTACTTTTCTAAACTTTTAGATTTAACAATATGTTATGAGCTAAATAAGCACTATTCTACAAATATGCTTATAGCGCTAGAATACGGCAATGATTATCTTGATTACTTAGCCAGTGATGCAACAACCAGCAAAGAGTGTGATCAAGCAATCATTGAAACTGGATTATATGTTATTTTTCTAGAAAAGGCATTGGTTTTTTGTGAATCACATAACGATAATTCACTTGATACACTTCAAGCGCAAAAGGAAAAAGCCTTAGGTATTTTGGAAGAAAAACATATAAGCGCTTCATCATCACTTCAAAAGCTTATGCGTAAATTTATAGATAAATATAGACAAAACAATGTTGAGACAACTTATGAAGTGTTTGGTTATACGTATCAAGTAGCAGACTCTGCTTTGAGCGTGTTTCGTGAATGTGAAGCAAAATTAAAAGAGCCAATTGATTTTAGTGCTCCTAATAAAGTATTTGTTACAAAGTTTGATGAAGTTCAAAATAACTTTGCTACACAGCGCTTTACCGAAGAAAGTCTTAATCGCTTTAAATACAACATTTTGTATTTAATCGAATTATTACCAACCAGCACTCGGTCTGAATATACAGCAAATCTACGAAAGTTAATGTCATTGCTTTTAAAGGTCTCTAAAGAAATTCAATCAAGTAAGCCTGACGAAGATAATAAAAAAATTTACTATGGGGCTTTTCGTGAGCTCATCGCATTGCTTTCTAACTTGATTAAAGCGCAAGTTCGCGAAATTTCACCAACCTCAGACGAAGCTTTGATTTCAACGTCAAATAAAGTAGAGGTTGCTTTTGCTAAACAAGATGGCCAATCAATGACTGATGCAACATTACCTAGCACTGATGAAGCTTTGTCTGTAGCGATAGTTAGTGCTGAAGATATCGTTCGTGAACAAGAAGCTCAACTTAAGTTAAGCTTGGCTGCGCAAATAGAAGCAAACGGGCAAGCGTTACAAATAGCTAAAGACGAAAATACAAAGCAACAAGAGGCAATGCTAGCTTCTTTATCACAATCGTTTGAAGCGCATAGCGTCAAGGCGCAACAGCAGTTTGAATCTGACATGCAAACAACGCAGCATGAACACGATGAGAAAATTAAAAAAATAAAAGAAAATGCACAGTCAAAACTTGATGCTCTTGAAAAAGAACATGCCATTAAAGATGATAGTTTGCGACAATCTTTTAAAGCTCAAGAAGAACAGGTTTTGGCGCAGGCAAACGAGCAAATCAAAGCGTATCGCGTAAAACATGAAAATGTTGTTAAAGAGTTAAAAGCGGCTCAAAAAGCGAAGATTAAAGAAATCAATGAAGAATCTAAACTTGAAATTCAGCGTTTAACAGATAGCTTAACAAGTATACAAACACAAAATAAAAAAACTTTAGGCAAACTTCAAAAAGGGCTTGGTCGAAAACTTAAAAAAGCAAAATCAGAAAATGATGAAGCGATACAGGCCTTGAAAACTAAGCATATCCAAGAGAAAGAGGCATTGCAATTATCACATCAAAATGCAGTTCATTTGCTTAAAACGCAACATGAAAGCACCATGCAAAGTTTAACCGATGAACATCAAGCAAGTCTCTCGTCACTGCAAAAAGAATTTGATGAAAAAAAGTCAGCATTAACACTAGAAAATATTGAACAAGAACAGACACTTGTTGCTAAACAAAAACAAACGCTTCAATCACAAAAGGCCGACAATCAAAAGCAGATTGCTACTTTACAAGCGCAGCTTGAATTAGAACAGCAAAATCAGGAAAGCATGTTAGCTGCTAGTGGATTGATAGCGTTACCATCTGACATTAAAATTAAATTAGTAGCACTACATAGTGCTCATATTCCTTTTTATTTGGTGGGAGATCTTGTTTTTAATTTATTAATGGGCTATGACTTGACAGATTCACAAGTACAGGTAATGGTAAATGCAAGGCCTGAAGATTTACCAATAGGTTTTATTGATTGTTGTGAAATAAAAGATCAAAATTGCTATGTTTGCTCAGATCTTACTTTTATTTGTAAACCATGGCGTAGCATTAAGCAAGAGATAGCATCACATTGTGTTGGTATTGAAAGGCTTTTTTGCGATTTTAATGGCAATGTTTATGATTTATTCAATATTGTTAATAATGCAGATGATGGCGTTTTAGATCTTGATCTTGATTTCAAAAAGCAAGCGCAAGCGCAACCGATACTCCTTTTTAAAATAATCAATTATATTGGTAGATATCAATTCAAGATCGCTTCTCATCAACAAAATCAATTAATGTTGTGTATGCCAGCTATTAATAAATTGTTATTTTCAGCATATTCTAGTCAAATATTTAATCTGCTTGTCAATGTCAGTGGGGCATCGAATTTAGAGGTTTTGATAAATCATGGTCTTTTAAATGGTCTTATTCCATCAGTACCGGAAGATTATGATGTTAAATTAAAACAGCATCACCCTCATTTAGTACAATTTTGGTTTAACCATTTAGTTTTTTTCTATCATCATGCATATGCTATCAATGTTTATGACATCTTGACGCTGTTATTGCTGTTACCAGTATTAGAGAAAAAGCGTTTAAACAAATCATTAGCGCTTGAAGATTGTGTTGATTTGGTTATAGATCAATTCTCGCATTCCTTTTCTCAATTTTCAGAGCAAGATTTGGTTGGCATCAAAGCTGCCGTGAAGTTCAAAATGTTGGGAACTAAGCAGTGTCAAGGTCTATTTGATAGCTATGTATACTATATAGAAGCAGTTCAAGCTGTTGAGCCGGATACCAAATCACGTCCAATACTTTTTCAATTTAAAAAAGCAGAGCAAGAAAAGCGCAACGAAAATTCCCAAAATGCAAATTATCAAAAAAGGGAAAAAAGGCAAAGAAGAGCTTTATCACAATAGGCTTTTTATTTATACCTTTTTATGTTATCTGGCACTGGTTATGAAATAAGCAAAAGCCTAGTTTGGCTTATAAAATCAGTGCCAAAGCTGTCATAAAGGCGCATTCATACTAACGAATAGTCTATTCTTCATAGTGAACCTAATTTGCCTTGCAAAGATACTGATAAAATTGCTAGCAGGTAATACTTTGACATTCACACAGCGACAGAAAGACATTTATAGTGCAGGATTTAGAGGCGACCTGCCAAGCATTTCAACACGAGTCGATTTGCTTGAGGCAATGGCTCAAAAGAAACTATCAACTAAAGCTTTTAATTTTATTGCAGGTGGTGCTGGGCGGGAAGATTGTTTAACCAACAACAAAGCAGCCTTTAGTAAATGGTCTATTGTGCCTCGTGTATTAACAGGGAAAACAAATTGCTCTACAGAGATTACCTTATTTAATTCAAAACACGACTATCCATTCTTACTTGCTCCGATTGGTATGCAAGACCTTGCGCATAAAGACGCTGAAGTTGGTGTTGCAAAAGCAGCTAGTGCACAAAATATTGCTTTATGTTTATCTACCCAAGCGTCCACGCCTATGGAAACAGTTGCCAAAGTGATGGGTAATAAGGCGCGCTGGTTTCAACTGTATTGGAGCACAAATCTTGAATTTAATGAAAGTTTAGTTAAGCGAGCGCAAAATTGTGGTTGCTCTGCCATTGTTGTCACATTGGACACGCAAATGCTAGGCTGGAGAACACGTGATCTAGATTTAGCCTCTTTACCGGTATACCAGTTAAGTGGTATTGCGCAATATCTAAGCGATCCTATTGTACAAGCGTTAATTGATAGTAACCTTGCGCAAAGTGAATCCCAAAACGATGATAAAAATCTGTCATTGTTATTCAACCTTATTCGTATTTCTTACAAATATCCTGGTAATTTTTTTAAAAATATAACATCAATGAAAGCAGTTAAAGCGTTGCAAGCTATTGCAACAATTGCAAGAGGCAAAGAGCTGACCTGGCAAAATATTGTTGATTTACGAAAAGTAACAAAGCTTCCAATTGTCGTCAAAGGAATATTAAGTCCAGCTGACGCAAAATTGGCTTTGGAATATGGCATCGATGGAATAATTGTCTCTAATCACGGTGGACGTCAATTAAGTAGCTGTGTTGCAAGTTTAGATTGTTTACGAGATGTTGCTGCTGTTGCTAAAGGTAAAGTTCCTATTTTGATGGACTCTGGGATCCAAGGTGGCGATGATATCTTCAAAGCAATCGCCTTGGGAGCTGATGCTGTTATGATAGGCCGACCCTATCTTTATGCGCTGGCAATAGCCGGTGAAAAGGGCGTAAGTGAGCTATTGCAAAATCTTAAAGCTGAATTTGAATTAACCATGATGTTAAGTGGTTGCGCTACTGTGAGTGATATCACGCAAAGTATGTTAAGAAGAGTTGATTAAGTAGGGTGCTCTATCATGGAATCTTTTATGCGCGCAATGGTATTTGACAAAAATCAAAAAGGTTTAAAGCTTTTGGATGTACCTATTCCAACACCAAACAAAAACCAAATATTGATTCGAGTGAGTGTTTGTGGCATATGTCGCACTGATTTGCATATTATTGACGGTGAACTTAACAATCCTAAACTTCCTTTAATTTTAGGGCATCAAGTTGTTGGCATTATTGAAAAGCTAGGCGCTGCTGTTGAAGGCTTTAGCATTGGCCAGCGTGTGGGGGTACCTTGGTTAGGAGGCAGTTGTGGTCATTGTTTTTATTGTGAGCATCATCAAGAAAATCTTTGTGATGATGCTCAATATACAGGTTATCAACTTAATGGTGGTTTTGCAGAGTTTTGTGTTGCCAATAGTCAATTTTGCTTTGCAGTTCCTCCAAACTATCCTGATCTTCAAGCCGCTCCCTTATTTTGCGCAGGTTTAATTGGTTACCGAGCGCTGAATAAAACAAATGATGCTAAGAAGATTGGGTTTTATGGATTTGGCGCAAGTGCGCATATATTAAGCCAACTGGCAGTTTATCAAGGAAAGCAAGTATACGCCTTTGTGAAAGAGGGTGATGTGCAGGGCCAGGAATTTGCCAAAAGCTTAGGGGCAGTTTGGAGTGGATATTCCAATGAGATGGCGCCAGTTGCACTAGATGCTGCCATTATTTTTGCACCAATCGGTGAATTAGTCCCATTGGCTTTAAAGAACGTTCGCAAAGGCGGCATTGTCGTCTGTGCAGGGATCCATATGTCTGATATTCCTTCATTTGCTTATGATATATTGTGGGGAGAAAGACATATTTGCTCTGTGGCTAATTTAACGCGACATGATGGTGAAGCTTTTTTAAAAATAGCACCCTTAGTGCCTGTCAAGACACATGTTACTGTTTATCCTTTAGAAAAAGCCAATGAAGCACTTGATGATTTGCGAAATGGAAAATTTAAAGGTGCTGCGGTAATCAAAATTTAATATTTACAACGCCAGCCTCAATCAGAGAAGATACGTCAATCGCATTTGAAACATGCTCAATGGTATTGCAAGTGATAACCGAGGTTGCGCCATTTGCTAATAAATTTTCATAAGCATTATTGGCAAAGATTGCATGAACACCAATACAAATAGGTGCTTTCATTTTGAGCTCTTTTAAATGCTTAATGGTTTCAATCATGGTTGTGCCTGTTGAAATAATATCATCAACTAAAACAGGTGTTAAATTTTTAAAATCCTTAAGATTTGGGAAGGTAATTTTAACATTGCTATCACCCATTCTATTTTTTTCTAAGATCTGATAGGGCGCATTTAGTGCTTTTGAAATAGTGCTTACCCACTGTTCGCTTTCACTGTCCGGTCCAATAATAAGTGGATTAGCAATATGCTGTTGAATATAATGAGATATTAGCGTGGTTGCGTGTAAAACAGTGGTTGGGATTGGGTAAATTTCACTTAAAGAATGATATCGGTGTAAATGGGGATCAATCGTTATCAACCAATCTATTGTGGTACCTAGCATTTTTGAAAAATACTTTGAAGTGACGGCTTCACCAGGCGAAAACTGTTTATCCTGTCGCATATAGGGAAGATAGGGAACTACCAGACCAATACTTGTTGCGCCAAGATCTTTCGCTGCTTGTAAAGCAAATAGAAGCGGCAGGAATTTAGCATTTGGTTTGTCTAAAGCAACAATGAATATCAGTTCTCTATTTTTTACGTTTGACTCAAATTTTACATAAGATTCCTGATCAGGAAATTCTCGCACAATCATATTGCCAACATCAAATCTATTTGAATTTTTTAAAAGCTTTAAGTATGAAGGAGAGTTAAATAATGAAATTAAAAGTGGTTTCATTGTGAATCACCTATATTAAATATAATATGATCCATTGATAAAAAATTCACAGCATAATGTAACTCGCCTTTTGTTTCAGAGTGGATTTCAAATAAGGGATCACCTATATTCACTTCGCAGCCAATTGGCGCCAGTACCTTTATTCCGGATGCTTTTGCTTGTGGGGCGCCCGCGAGCTTTGCAATGCGACTTAAATATCGATTATCAATTGAGAGTACTTTTCCCTTTTTCTTTGAAAGCACTGTTTTAATGTGCCTGGCAGTGGGTGGTTCGAATAACCCACCTTGAGCCACACAAATTGCTTGAAATTTTTCTAAGGCTTTTTTGCTGTTTAAAATGTTCATTGCCAAATCATAACCATTGCCTTTTTTAACATCGGGCGAAAACTCTAAGATTTGTCCTGCTAGAAACACGGCTCTTTCTCTTAAACTTTCTGGTGCATCAGGATCACCTTGAAGCACTGCCAGCACATCCTTTGCCTCTAAAGAAGGTCCAATTCCTCTGCCAATCGGCTGTGTACCATCTGTTATAACAGGTTCTACTTTTATACCTAATATATTGCCAATTGAGATGAGCAGCCTTTTTAATTCATTTGCTGATTCAGTGGTTCTTACTTTCACAGTTGGCCCAATGGGAATGTCTATGATGACATGAGAAGAGCCGGCTGCGATCTTCTTGGACAAAATAGAAGCGACAAGCTGCCCCATGCTATCAAGGATTAGTGCACGCTCAATACGAATTAAAACATCATCAGCTGGGCTTAAATTAACAGAGCCACCCCATACCATGCATCCATTTTCCTTTTCAACAACTTTTCGCATGGCTGCTATATCAAGTGATACTGGCGCAAAAACCTCCATTGTGTCCGCCGTACCGGCAGGTGACGTAATGGCTCTGGAAGATGTTTTTGGAATGGTGAGCCCATATGCGGCGACGATGGGAACGACAATTAATGATGTTCTGTTACCTGGCAACCCACCAATACAATGTTTATCAACAATTAAATCTTTGGACCATTTTATCTGTGTTCCTGCATCAATCATTGCTTGTGTTAAATACAAAATTTCTTTCTCACTAAAGCGGCCATTTCCAGTTGCAGCTAAGAAAGCTGAAATATGAATATCAGATAGTGAGCCACTAATCACATCATGAATTATTTCGCTAATTTGTGGCTTATTTAATTGATGACCATAAATTTTGCCTCGTATATGATCAAGAGAGCTTAAGTGACCCGGATGAAAAACCTGTATTTCATCGCCTGTTGAGGCACTTAATTGTTCCCACGCAAAAGTTGAGAGACTGGCCTCATGAGGTGTGAGCAGATCAGAATCGATGGTGTTCAGTGTGGCTAGTATTATTTTATTTTTATGAATTACCTTAACTCGAGCAGGGGTTTCAAACCCTTCTGAACGACATACATGGCAATCTTTTCGCATGTATACAACCGCTTCTTTATAGGTATTGATTCCTAATGGTTTTAAGATAAGTGTATTTGCTTTTGTCATGGTTATAATTCAACAGTTTGCATATAAGTGGGTATCACACAATGCCAATGCAATCGCTTTTGGATTTTCTCTTTTAAAGAGGTTGCCGACTCAACTTCACCATGTATGATAAAGACTGATTTTGGTTTATGTTTAAAATGAGAAAGCCAGGAAAGCATCTCTTCATAATCTGCATGAGCTGACATATTATGTAAAATCTCAACCTTTGCATTGACTGGTACCATCTGCCCATGGATTTTGATCTCTTTTTCACCATTAAGCATTCTTGCACCACGGGTCCCACCTGCTTGATAGCCTGTGAAAACAATTGAATTTCTAGGATCTGGTGCAAAGGCTTTTAAATGATGTAATACACGCCCTCCGGTTGCCATACCACTTGCTGAGATAATAATGGTAGGAAAGGCGTAATTATCGATTTGTTTTGATTCTTCAACGGTATCAATATAATTTGCTGTTTGGCTAACAGTTAAGCATTCTTTTTTGTTTAGTCGATGCTCACCAACAAAATGCTCCAGAAGATGGGTTACTTTAGTGGCCATCGGGCTATCAACGAAAACAGGAATGTCAGGGATAGCATGTTTTAGTTTAAGCTGATGAATGTAATAAAGTACATTTTGTACTCTACCAACAGTGAATGCAGGTATGATTACCGTACCACCTCGTTTGGCGGTATTTTGAATAATGGTTTTTAATTCATCTAATGGAGAGACCTTTTCATGCAAACGATTGCCATATGTTGATTCAACTACTAGGTAATCTGCACTTTCTATGATGGCAGGCTTGTCCATAATCGGATCGCTACCACGCCCTAAATCGCCTGAAAAGACAATTTTTTTATTAGCAACATTTATTTCAACAATAGCTGCGCCTAGAATGTGGCCTGCAGGAAAAAACGTAAAATAACTGTTTTGATCAAGCTTATGCGGTTTCTCAAAGTCAATGGCCACAAATTGTTTCAAAACCAGCTCTGCTTCTAATTGTGTGTAAAGGGGGAGTGCTACTTTGTGTTTAGAGTAACCATATTTATTGGCTCTAAAAGCATCTTCTTCTTGAATATGGCCACTATCCGGCAACATAATAGAGCATAGGTCTTTAGTTCCCTTCGTTGCGAAAATAGGGCCTTTAAAGCCATTCTTCATTAATAAGGGAAGGTATCCAGAATGATCAATATGAGCATGGGTTAGGATAACGGCATCAATTTGTTTAGGATCAATCGGTAATTTGTTCCAGTTTCTTAGTCGCAGCTCTTTGTAACCTTGAAACAAGCCACAATCAACTAATATTTTTTTAGAATCATAGCTTAGTAGGTATTTTGATCCAGTTACTGTTTGGGTTGCGCCAAGGAAAGTTAATTTCATTCCTAGAGTCCTAATTTTTACAGGTTAAGATATTTTCAGACTATGTGTTCTATGGTGTATCGTATTCTCTTATTAAAAGCTTATGACAAAAATTTCTGAAAGACTATGTTCCAAGACCGCAAAAGTTAGAATTCTTGCTGCTGCGAGTTTCATGTATAATATCTCACTGTTTTTTAACTCTTTCTTTATTCTCAGGTTTTTTAAGTTCTTTTGCCAAAGGTGCAATTGATTCATTTGCGCGTTGTACTTTTGAGGCTAATAAGGGTGTTTTTCTCTTATCGCTTGATAATTCACCGCGATGATATTTTTGAATCAATTCGGCAATTTCTTTTGTATGTTTTTTTGGCGTAATTTCAAAAGCAGTTTTATCATGCTTATCTTTAAGTGTTAGATTGGCGCCATTTTTTATTAGTAAAGTTGCCATTTTTACATCTCCATTTAATATGGCGATATGTAATGGTGTGCTGCCAGCATCTTGTGCGTAACCACTTTTTTGATAATCAATATCAGCTTGATTTTGAATCAGCAATTTAGCAATTTTTAATTGTCCACGACTAACTGCCATGTAGAGTGGTGTCTCATGATCACGCTTAAGCTCTTTATCGGCACCTAAGCGCAAC
>JBFXKR010000003.1:0-13437 GCA_050173595.1 Candidatus Berkiella sp. | reverse complement strand
CTAAGCAAATCAAAAGTGATGGTCTCATCTTTAAAATTAAACTGACAACCATGCTCTGTATCTTTGCCTAGTACCTTTTTGAATACTTTAAAACTGTTGTGTTTGGTATCTTTTAGATCTTCTTTTGGTAGGAGCCAGCCAAGATCGTTTTTAAAGTTTTCATTTAGTTTTGCGTAAAAAAAGTTTCTCAACGACCAATGATAGGGTTTTTTATCTTTGGGTTGATCAGATTTAGCGTTGCTCAAAGCTAAACGCGAGCTTCGTGTTGGTGTATTCTTTTGTGCTGGTGCTTTTTTAGTTTCAGCACCAGACTTGTTCTTTTTCTTTCTACCTTTACCAATAGTCGTGCTTTTTGCAGTTTTAGGCGAAGCGACAGTTGAGGCAGTTGCTGCGGGTAATTCTTCTTTAGCCAAAGCCCTTCTTTTTTGGCGTTCATCTCGTGCTAGATTTTGTTTAGCGTTTCCTGTCATATTTTTACTTCACTGCGATTAAGAAATTAAAAAAGATTGTATAGAACTAACTTAGACTGGTCAAGCGATTATTTGAAGTAATTGATGCAACTACACTAAATCAATTTATACACCATCATCGCGATTAAAGTGCCATAAAACGGCAGCTTAACATAAGAGAAGCCATATAATTTATATAAAATATTACAAACCGTTAGCACAATAATCGCAGGATAAATTATCTCCATCATGGGATGCAAAAAGCGCATAATGGCGCCAAATCCTAAGGTTGAAAAAATAACGGTAATCAACACCGTGATAAACATCATCCAGCCATAGCTATAGGGAATTTGACTGCCAATCTTTGTATTCATAATCTCAACATGAATTACATCAACCACGGCTACAGCTAAGCTCATAACGGTTGTAATGCAAGCCAAAGCAATGGCCACATTGGCGACAACGGCTAACTTTGGCCCTAATAAATGCACTGCTAGCACGGCTAATATTTGCTCGGGTACTGCGCCTAATAGCGCCTGATGATGCATGGCTGCGCTATAACACAATCCTACATAAATTAGCCCCAGTAACCCCCCGCCAATTAAGCTAGCTAATATATAAGTGGGAACCAGTCTGGTTTTAATTTGTTCAGGGGAACTAATGTTGAGCCTTTCTTTTAATAGCATCCAAATGCTCACAGAAAAGAACACCGATGCTAATAAATCCATCACATCATAGCCGACTTTTAAACCTTCTATGGTTGCCCCCACAGCTGAGTGGCCCATCACCGGTAAGTTGCCTGGCGTTACAAAGCTAACAAAAATGATAATCAGCAATGTTACAATCAAGATTGGACTTAAAAACAAACCTAATATCGCTAAAATAAAATTCCGCTTAAGCAAAAGTATCAGTGTGAGCACTCCGGCAAACACACTAAACAGTGGCAAATTAAGCGAGGGAAAATAATTTTGTATCGCACCATAGGCCACAATAAAACACCTTGGCATCACGCCAAGCGGGCCCAATAACGCCAAAATCAACAGCACAACAAGGTAGCCAGGAATTTCGCCTATTCGATAAAAAAACTGTTTACAGTCCCCCTCAAATAACACACTGCCTAATAAACCCAAAAGCGGTGCGCCAACAGCAGTAATGCTTAGCCCTATTAATGCAAAGGGGACCTGTGCGCCTGTGCTTTGTCCCAGCAACAAAGGAAAGACAACATTGCCAGATCCAAAAAACATGGAAAAAATGGCAATACCTGTTGACCAAGCAATGGCTAATAATGGCAGTTTCATTATTGAACATTACAATAAGCAACCCAAAGGAGACAAGCGCGCTGTTATATGAAAGAACAAGGCGTGAGCCTTAGTTTAGAGACTAAGATTGTAGCAAAAGGAAGGGAGCCCAATGCGCCCTCCTCGCTAAATTTATCGAGATGCCGTCTTTACTTTGGCTTTCTTATGTGAAGTCTTAACAGGCGCATCTTTGCGTTTGGCCAATTTACCTGCCTTTACTTTTGCATGCGCAACAACAGCTGGTTTTTGTTTATGTACAAGTAGTTCAGGACACTGCACAACAATTTCTTTTAGCAATGCTGCTTTTATTGGCTTAATATGCTTTAAAACGTCTTTTTTAATCTTATCTAAAGGCACTAAATGGTTATTTTTAATTGTTGCGATGATTCGTTTTAGCGCATCATGATCACCTTGTGTAAGCTTTAACTCCTCAGCCAACACATCAATTTTTTCAACCAGCTTTTCAAACGTTGCTTTGACATCGATTGCGCCGATCTTTTGCTCAATGTCTTCGTTTTCAAGCAAAGCAATGATTAAAAGCTGCTCTTTTTGCGAAAGCTTTGCAAAATCACCCAATTTATCAGCAAGTGGCACTAAGCCATCATAAAGCTCTGATGAGATTAGATTTAACATGAGTGCTTTAATGTCTTTAACAGCAGGGCTTTTTAGCAATGTTGACTTTAAACCGTCTATCGAGCCCATTTCTTTAGCTTTGCTGTAAAATACCCGCGATAAAGTATTTAGTTGGGACTCTTGTAACATAAAAGCTTCTAAGCCATTGGCTTGTTGTAAAGCCTGTGTACAAGATGCTTGTAGTGCGCCAAGCTGTTTATTTTTAACAAACTTTGCCTTTGTAAGATTGATACTCTCTTTAGCAGTTTTAAAATGAGATTCCATCCTGTCTTTTAAATACTTTTTGACATCATCTTGTGACATGAGCCCTGTTTTGACAATATCAACAAACTTAGTCCAAACACTCATTTTAATTTCCCCTACGATTTAATTGATATATTGCATCGCATTATAAAGAGGGATTTACAAAACAGTGAGACAGCTTATCGGAAAAATACTACCAACAATCAATAACAAAATGTTAGTTGCTTGGCTTACGGGGTGTTTCTTTTTGCGCTGTTAAATAAATGAGCCCCCTTGAGTAGATTAAATTCTGGTGAATCAAACAAATCAATCAACGTCATATCGCCAGTACATAACTTTCTAAGCAATACTTGCGCATGATTATTCAAAACATCTTCAAAATAATCGTTACATGATCGAACATCACGCCCCTGACAACCACCAAGAAGCTGACCAAGATGCGCTTTGCGTAATTGAATTATCTGATGATGATACGTTTTTTGATCACAGCTTGATAAAGCTGCCAAATCTTGGGGTAATTGTTTGCTAATATCAACTCGCTTGTATTGTTCAGTGTCTGATAATGCCACTTTTTTCAAGGTATTAAATAAAACGGGGATATCTAATTGCGCAAAGTGTTGACATAGCGCAACACAAATCGGACCACATGAAACCAACCCTTTGGGATCATGTTGAAGCTTGGTGCTAGAGAGATAGACTTCCTTGAAAATTTGGGTATCTAATAGCTTTTGAACACGTTCATAAAAATCCCGATGTTGTGTTAAACCAACAGGGTTTACTAATAATAAGGCATTATTATGAATCACGCCGCAAATATAATGATTTTGTCCTGCGCCTGGCTCCATGCATATAAAAACACCTGGTTTTTCCAAATTGTTGAGCAGCATTTTAAATTGCGTGATTTCTTGTATAAAATCAGTTGTAAATAATACTGAAATAGCCCGGGCATTATGATTATGAGCAGCAATGAGCATTTGCGCCACATCCTGAGGATACCATTGATCAAATTCGCGTAAATCATGCAAAGCCTTGGTTTGGCCAATAAAGCTGCGAATTACGTCAACATGTTGATATTTTGCTAATAATGATTCGATGTTGCTAGGATGAGATTTGGCTTCAAAACCAGGTACATAGCGTTTTGAGGCTTCAGGGTGAATTACCACTTTATCCAGATTACGCCCCAATGTGCTAGAGTGAACATCATTAAGAAATCGTTGAAAGATATTTGGCAAAACGAAAGGCACACTAAAAAAACTGGCAAATACAATAATAGTTGTAACCCAAGAAAAACTTGCCAAAATAAAGGGCAAACTCACAGCTAATCCTAAAGCCAAAGCGACATTGAATTTATTTCTAAGATTGACGGCCATTTTACCCCCTCCTAAAGCTAGGTAGCAATCTTAACATACTTTTGGCAAAACTACAGCACCAAGCAACAAGATTTGGTATCGGGAACATGCTGCAAATGCTGCGCTCTGGCTTGTAAATAGAATAAATCTTCGACATTTGAATGTGCAAAATTCATTAAGTCACGAATGTGAGATACACCTGCTTTTGCTTCTAACCAAGCATTCATTTTGGTGGCATTCTTTAAGTTATAAGTTTTTTCAGGATCATTTAATAACATATTGGGCCAATTAGCATAAAAATCTGAATATTTTTTTCTTAAGTACTCATCAAGCAGGCTTCCTTCTGTGGTATCCCATATACCTCCACCAAAGCAGGAAGACAATAATAAACAACCAAGCGATCTAAAGCGTGCAGGGAGATCACGATTAAGCGCTTGATAACTATGATAAGGCCGAAAAAGTTCATTAAATCTTTTCGGCAACGTGCCATCATCATGAAGGGCTTTGATAAAATAGGGAGTATCAGCCACACCAAAAAACGGAAACCAGGTACCGCTATATTGAGAGTTGATACCCGTTGAGCAATAAAAAGGAATTCCGTACACAGAAGTAACTCTTCGCGATACGAGAGTATGTCCGTTTCTATCTTCTAACAATATCGTATCAAACTCTACGCTGTTAAAATGAATCATTGCTAATACCTACCATGATATAGTATAGCCCTAATATTCTAACTCTATTTCATATTTTAAAGAATTCACAAGCTCATGTAAGGTTTGATCAGAAGGCTTAATGTTCCATTTAGGATCTAATTTAATCTGCGCTTTTGCTTGGGTATTATGATACTCAATATAAATAGGGCACTCTCCCCTTTCTTGAGCTTGTAAAAATATTTTCAGATTATCCATGTATTCAGGTTTTAATGCATCCATCACTATTTTAAGCTTTTTGGCATATTTTTCACGGGCTTGACCTAAGGTATAAATTGATTGTGTCTTTATTTTAAGGCCACCTGAAAAATTATCTAAGCCTGCCAATGCTTCAACAACAATCAACTGATCTTTAACCAAAAGCTCTCTAAATTTTTGATAAGGATCTGGAAAGATGGTGATTTCAAATCTGTCTAAGCGATCATCAATCATCGCCACAGCCATTCTATCTCCATTTTTAGTCATTAATGTTCTGATGGAAATGATAAGACCTGCAATCAAAACTTTTTGATCTTTGCCACCTGGTGTTATTTCCCTAAACTTGATGATGCTCATTTTCTTAAGTAAGCCATCCACTTCCTCTAATGGGTGACCAGAGAGATACATCCCTAAAGATTCTTTTTCACCATTTAGTCTTTCTTGTGCACTCCAAGGTTTAACATCACTCAGTGTGGTATTTTGTTTATCGCTTTCATTGGCAAACAAGTCAGTTTGGCCATGCATTAAATTTTGCGTGATTTGCTCTGCTCGAGCCAAAGCTTCATTTAAAGTTGCCATTAACTGTGACCGCTCTAGTCCAAAACAATCCAATGCCCCTGATTTAATTAAAGACTCAATCACACGCTTATTGACTTTGCGACCATCGATTCGCTCACAAAACTCATAAAAATCAGAAAATGTTTTTGCGCAACGCTCATCGATAATAGACTGTATTGCCGCTTCACCAACGCCTTTTATCGCCCCAAGGCCATATATAATGTCTCCACCTTTATTCACGGTAAACATATAATCACTATGAATAACACTGGGAGGAATCACTTTTATTTGGCACTGTTTACACTCTTCAATCAAGGTAACAATTTTATCAGTATTATTCATATCCGCAGACAATACCGCAGCCATAAAAGGACTTGGAAAATGTGCTTTTAACCATGCCGTTTGATAAGAAACCAGCGCATAGGCTGCAGAGTGTGATTTATTAAAGCCATAGCCAGCAAACTTTTCCATCAAATCAAAAATATGGGTCGCGACACTTTCTTCAACGCCTTGTTTAACAGCACCTTCAACAAAAATGGTACGTTGTTTTGCCATTTCTTCAGGTTTCTTTTTACCCATAGCGCGTCGCAGTAAATCAGCACCACCTAAGGTATAGCCTGCGAGTACTTGTGCGATTTGCATCACTTGTTCTTGGTATAAAATAACACCATAAGTTGGTTTTAAAATGGGCTCAATCGCAGGATGTGCATACTCAACTTTAGCGCGGCCATGTTTACGATTGATAAAATCGTCCACCATACCTGATTGCAAAGGGCCTGGTCTAAAAAGTGCTACAAGCGCAATAATTTCTTCAAATTGATCTGGGACAAGACGTTTTATCAGCTCTTTCATGCCTCTTGATTCAAGCTGAAATACTGCAGTGGTCGCACATTTTTTTAATAGTTCAAAGGTTAAAGGATCATCAAGCGCGATACTTTCTATGTCAATCAAAGGTTGATTATCTGCTGATAATAGCGCATTAGCATTACGTACAGCCCAATCAATAATGGTGAGGGTTCTTAAGCCTAAGAAGTCAAACTTAGTTAATCCAATAGCCTCAACATCGTCTTTATCAAACTGAATCACCACTTGCTCGGAATCACTTTCACAATATAGTGGCGCAAAATCAGTTAAAATTGAGGGCGCTATGACCACGCCACCAGCATGTTTACCCACATTGCGCGTGATCCCTTCTAGTTTTTGGGCAAGATTTATTAAATTTCTGACCTCTTCTTCTTCTTCATAACGTGTTTGTAAGGCTTGTTCTTGCTGTAATGCCTTTTCTAAAGTGATGCCAATTTCAAAAGGAATTAGCTTGGCAATCTTATCAACAAATCCATAGGGGTGACCAAGCACCCTACCCACATCTCTCACAACAGCTTTGGCTGCCATGGTGCCAAAAGTTGCAATTTGCGAAACACTGCCACGTCCATATTTTTTGGTAACATAGTCAATCACTTTGTCACGATTATCCATACAAAAATCGATATCAAAGTCAGGCATTGATACCCGCTCTGGATTTAAGAATCGCTCAAACAGCAATTCATAATCCATTGGATCAAGATCGGTAATTGCTAACGCATAGGCAACTAATGATCCTGCCCCCGAGCCACGCCCGGGTCCTACCGGGATATGATTATCTTTTGCCCATTGTATAAAATCGGCCACAATTAAAAAGTAACCAGGAAACCCCATTTCACTTATCACTGATAACTCCGTTTGTAGTCTTAGTTGATAAGTGTGGGTTAGTTTTTGCCAATTTTCTTGGCTGTAAGTCTTTTGCTTTGCTTTGAAATGAAGTCTTTTTTCTAAGCCCTTTTCTGCTGCTGCCTTTAAAAACGTAGATTCGCTAAACCCTTCGGGGACCGGGAATGTGGGCAGTACTGGTTCATCTAAAGTTAATATTAAAGTGCAACGTTTTGCGATTTCAACTGTATTTGCAATAGCTTGCGGCAGATCTTGAAATAGCGTGAGCATTTCTTGTGTTGAGCGAAAATATTGTTGTGCGCTATAGTTTTCATAGGGCGCAAGCTCCAAGGTGGTTCCTTCTTGAATACACACCCTGGCCTTATGAGCCTCATTATCTTCTTTGTTTAAAAACACGACTTCATTGGTTGCTACTAATGGACACTCACATTCTTGTGAAAGAGTAATAGCTGCCTTTTCATATTTTTTTTCACCAGGTCGGTTATTACGTTGTATTTCAATATAATATCGGCCATCAAAAATATTCATCCACTGCATTAAGCATGCTTTTGCTTTAGAATAATCATCATGCAAAACAGCTGCGCCAATTTCGCCATATTGCGCGCCACTTAAAGCAATTAACCCCGCTTGATGTTCAATTACCCATTCTTTTTTGACTAGAGGAACAGATAAATGCTCGCCCTCTTGATAAGCTTTACTGATAAGTAAACTTAAATTTTGATAACCTTGCTTGTTTTGACAAAGTAGAACCATTTTATGATAAGGTTCATTTTCTTTTGACGTCACCCAAATTTGAGTGCCTATAATGGGCTTAATACCATTTGCAATGGCTGCTTTATAAAATTTTACCATGGCAAATAGGTTACAAACATCTGTCATGGCAACAGCCGGCATGTTGCTTGCTTTGACCTTCTCACATAGCGCACCCACTTTTATGATGCTGTCTATAATTGAATATTCAGAACGCAAATGTAAGTGAACGAACGCTTGTTTCATCATTTAACCAAGTTGCTCTTTTACAGGCTTAAAACTTTGCCGATGAATCGGGGATGCGCCATATTTTTTAAGTGCTAACATATGTGCTTTTGTGCCATAACCTTTATGCTTAGCAAAGCCATAAACTGGATAATGCTTATCAAAATAAGTCATTAAATGATCTCGCATCACTTTAGCCACAATAGATGCCGCAGATATTTGTGAAATTAAATTATCTCCACCAACGATGGCTTTAACCGGTAAATCAATTTTAGGGCACTGATTACCATCAACCAACACCTCATGCGGCTTAATGGGCAAGTGCCCAACCGCCCTTGCCATTGCTAACAGTGAGGCATTTAAAATGTTTAGCTTGTCTATTTCTTTAACCGATGCGACCCCATAAGCCCAGGCTATTGCACTTTGCTTTATGTTGACACTAAGAAGTTGCCTTTTGCGCTCGCTGAGCTTTTTAGAATCTTTTAAACCATCAATGCCATTGGGGGCAAGAATCACAGCGACTGCTAAAACCGGCCCAGCTAAAGGGCCTCTACCCACTTCATCCACACCAGCTACTAACTTAGTTGAAGTCATTATTATTCCTTTAGTAATTGACTAATAGCGTTGGCCGCTGTCTCTCCTGCATCTTGCTTAATCAAATGATGAATTTCTTCATAGGTCTTAGTCAATCCTTGTTGCAGTTCTGGATTGCTTAAATAAGTCATTATTTGTTCAGCCATCTCTTGAGGTTTTACTTCTGACTGAATATATTCAGGCATAACCATCTTATTTGCTAGTAAATTAGGTAACCCTATAAATGGCACTTTTACCAGGCGTTTAGCAATAGCAAATACCCATGGCTTCATTTTGTATGCAATAATCGTAGGCCTCTTTACTAACATCGCCTGCAATGAAGCTGTTCCTGATGCCAAGATAATGGCATCCGCAGCAGCCATCACCAATGTTGCTTGATCTTGAAAGAGCTTCACCGGTGGTGCATTTTCTAAACGCATGATTTCTTGTAGCTGTGCTTGACGTGCCTCATTAGCGCAAGCACTGATAAAGGTAATGCTGGGATCTTTTTGGTGCAAGATAGCAGCTGTTTGTAAAAACGGGCTCGCCAAAAAATTTAGTTCTTGGCGACGACTGCCAGGCAAAATTGCTACTATTTTTCCATCTGCTGGTAAGCCTAATTTCAGTCTTGCTGCTGTTTTATCAGAATGCATTGGAATGCTATCAGCCAAGGTATGACCAACAAAGCAAACCGGAATGGCATTGTCTTGATAAATTTTTGTTTCAAAGGGAAATAATGTCAGAACCAAATCAACTGCTTTTTTGATGGTGTGAATACGCCCTTTACGCCATGCCCATACCGTGGGACTGACATAGTGCACTGTTTTTAACCCGTGATTTTTAAGGGTGCGCTCTAATGATAAATTGAAATCAGGACCATCGATACCAATCACTATCGCGGGCTTCGTTCTTAGAAAATGGTTTTTTAAACCTTTTCGAATATTTAAAATCTCAAATAATCGTTTAAGAGGTTCAATCAACCCCATCACAGAGAGCCGTTCAAGTGGATATAAAGACACAAAACCGCGCTCAATCATTCTCTTGCCACCAATACCTTCAAAGGTAGCATCGGGGTATCGCTTTTGTAGCGCAGCCATTAAATTGGCGCCAAGAATATCGCCAGATTCTTCAACGGCAACCAACCCAATTTTCATTAGCGAATAATACCGCGCGTTGATTTTTTGATAAAATCAATAATTAATTGAATATGCTTACATTCAGGGATCATAGCTTCTATTTTATGAACGGCTTCTTCCAAGGTAAGCCCTTGTCTGAATAAAGTTTTGTAGGCACGCTTTAATATCGTGATCTCATCAGCGGTAAATTGGCGACGCTTTAAGCCTTCGACGTTTAATCCATAAGCTTGCGCTAAATTTCCAGAGACGGTGATAAATGGCAATACATCCTTAACAATCATACTGCCGCCAGCACAAAAGCAATAACTGCCAATATTACAAAACTGATGTACACCAACAAAGCCACCAAGATTGGCATAATCATCTACCGTCACATGGCCAGCTAAAGAGGCATTATTTGAAAATGTCGTGCTATTGCCCACCATACAGTCATGTGCAATATGTACATAAGCCATAAATAAATTATCATTACCAATTTTGGTTAAACCGCCACCGGTAACCGTTCCTCTTGAAACGGTCGTAAACTCTCTAAAAACATTATTATCGCCAATTTCTAGACGGGTTGGTTCACCTGCATATTTTTTATCTTGAGGCGCTTCACCAATCGAGGAAAACTGGAATATTTTGTTGTTACGGCCAATTTTTGTAGGTCCATTTATTACAGCGTGAGGACCAATCCAAGATCCTTCACCAATTTGGACATCTTTGCCAATAAAAGCAAAGGGAGAGATCTCTACATTGGCAGCTATCGATGCGCTTTTATCAACAATTGCTTTATCTGAAATCACGGACTCAATTTCCTCATTGCACTTAAAATATCAAGAGAACATACTATTTTTCCATCTACTTTAGCTTCACCATGAATTTTCCAAAAATTGGCTTTGTTGCCAGTTATCGCAACTTCCAAATGTAATTGATCGCCTGGCGATACAACTTGTTTAAACTTTGCATTGTCAATGCCAGCCAAGAAAAAGATGTTATCTCTTGGGCTACTTTTTGTTTTAAGATAAGCCAAAATCGCACCGGCTTGCGCTAGCGCTTCTGTGATTAGCACGCCTGGTAATACAGCATTTTCAGGAAAATGCCCCATAAAACAAGGCTCATTTATGGTGACGTTTTTTATTGCCGATAATGAATTATCATCATAATCTAGCACCTTATCTATCATTAAAAATGGATAGCGATGCGGCAGCAACTTAATGACTTCATGAATTGTTAAGGGTTTAGACTCAGTCACCCTTTGTCTCCTTTATTTTTCTTTCACATTCAAATAATCGCATGGCAAGTTCATCTAGCTGGTGATAGCGAACTAAATTTCGCTTCCAGGTTTTCATATCGGTTGTCGTTAATCCTGAAGCATAAGCACCAGGCTCTGTAATGGACTGGCCAACATTAGAACTACCAACAATATTCACAAAATCTGCAATCTTAATGTGGCCAACAACACCTGTGCCACCACCAATCATGCAATGCTTGCCAATAACTGCACTTCCTGCAATACCACAAGTAGCAGCAATGGCTGTGCCTTCTCCAATTTTAACGTTATGTCCTATTTGAATGAGATTGTCTAAGATAACGTCACTACCAATCTCTGTATCTTCAATGGCCCCTCGGTCAATGGTGGTATTGGCACCGATGTCTACTCTATCGCCAATAATAACGCGACCAATTTGACCCACTTTTAACCATTGTGCCTTATTTTTTGCAAACCCAAAGCCATCTGAACCAATCACAACACCAGAATGGATATGACAATCTTGGCCAATCACACAATGATGATAAACTGTCACATTCGGATTCATGACAGTTCCCTCGCCAATAATGCAATCATCGCCTATCACACAATTTGCTTGCAAAATAACATTCGCACCAATTTGCACTCGCTCACCGATAACACAATTTGGCCCGATAAAGGTGTTTTTATGTACTTGAGCACTATGAGCAATAACAGCGCTATGATGACGAAATGGTTCAATATGCAAAAATGGGTGCAATAGTGAAACTACTTTCGCAAACACTAATTTTGGATCATCGCAAATCAATGCATTTGATACATGAAAAGTATTCGCTTCATTCGCTGTTAAGATAACTGCGCTTGCTTTGGTTGTAGGAATGTATTTACGGTATTTTGAATCAGCAACAAAGGTAATATCGCCCTCTTTTGCATTTGAAATCGTTCCAATACCATTAATAATGAGCGTCGCGTCTCCCTGTAAGGTCGCGCCAGTTTTTTGCGCAAGCTCACCTAAAGCATGTGCAATAGGTGAGTCGGCATTTGTTTTACTTGTGATCATGTGCATATTAAGCTGATGGTGAAATTGCTTTAATAACTTTATCCGTTACATCCACTGTTTTAACTGCATATGGCACAACATCTTTGTGTATGATGAGATCATACTTATCTTTTTTAGCCACATCTTCTACAACAGTATTCACTTTATCCATTAATTTTTTCATTTCTTCTTGCTGACGCAAAGCTGCATCTTCACGAAATTCGGCTTGCAAGTGTTGCAATTCACGCTGGCTTGAAACGACTTCTTTTTCAAGCTTAGCTTTCTCTGCTTCACTCATCACAGCGCTGTTACGTTGTAATTTATCAGCTTTTTCTTTTAATGATTTTTCAGCTGTGATAATTTTATCTTCGCGTGCTTTAAATTCTTTCTTAAGTTTTTCCATCGCTTCTTTAGCTTGTGGAGCATTGTTGATAATTGCTCTCATATCAATCACACCAATTTTAAGCTCGGCTTGCGCGCAAACAGGTAATGCGCTCAAGGCCAACATACTCAATCCAACTAATGTCTTTTTAAACGCTTTCATACAAAATCTCCTTTCCTAAAATACGGTTCCAAATGTAAATGAGAATTTCTGAATTTTATCGCCTTCGTGTTCATTGAGTGGCGTTGCTAAACTAAATACTAAAGGTGCAATGGGTGACATCCAGGTAAGCGATACACCCGTTGAATAACGCAAGCCCGTTGGGTTACGTGATATTGCGGGGTTAACCAAACTGGCTTTACCATTTAAATCATATACTTGACCACCATCAACAAATAACGACATACGCACAGAGCGTGTTTCAGGGCTAATAAAGTTTGGCAACACAAGCCCCACAGTACCGGTTACCAAGAAATTACCACCCGATGGGTTATTAAAGGAGTCTCTTGGACCTAAACTGCTTTCTTCAAAGCCTCTGACTGTTCTTGAGCCACCAGCAAAAAAGTTCTTATAAAACGGTAATAAATTCGTTTTATCGTAACCATTGCCATAACCCAAGGTACCGCCGGTGGTGTAAACAAAGCCCCAACCTAAGCTCTTATACCATTGAATGTTATAGGTTAATCTAAAATATTCTAAATCTGAGCCTGGCACCGAGGCCGTGATGCCCGCAGACTGCTGTAAACCATTTTCTGGGAAAACATAACGGTCAAATGTGTTATGAATCCATCCCAATGCTAGCGTAAGCTCATTGCTCTTAGTGCCATAAAGATTAATGAAATTGGTGATTTCTAGCGGAATCAACCACCCGGCTTTTAGGGTCGTTGATTGAAAACCATAGCCAAAGGTCAATCTGTCATGTGGCGACATAGGCATACCATAGCTGACATTCG
>JBFXKR010000002.1:743-20705 GCA_050173595.1 Candidatus Berkiella sp. | reverse complement strand
TATGAGCTCGATAGGGCCAGTAGCGAATCACAGGATAACTGGTTTGCACTAAATAGCCACCACGGGTACGATAGACATCACGATCATACACATTACCTGGAACAAAATAGAAGTTGGTATAACCATATCCATAATGCTGGTAATGACGATGCTTATGCGCTAATGAAGCTGTTGAAAAAGACACTAACAAGATGAATAGTAATGTTCTCATGATATTTCCTCGCTGTATTAATGCGACGAATATCTGACTTAAGTGTGTTAAGAAAGGTTCAAAAGATTTTACTGAGAGTGTAAACAGTTTTCGTTAAACTCTTGCAACGGATATGAACTATCCGTTGCAAGTGCGACTGTTTATATATTACTTCTGGTGATGTTGGCTTTTATTGTTGTGATGGTGTTTGCCTTTATGGTGGTTATGTTTGTGGCTATTTTTATGGTGGTGTTTGTGATGATGTTTAGGATGGTGGGCATGATGGTGCGACCAATGATGATGATGCCCATAATGGTGATGATGATGCCCATAATGATGATGATGGCCATAATGATGATGATGCCCATGATGGTGATGATGATGCCCATGATGGTGATGATGGCTAGTATTAGAAGATGATTTTGCTAATGCAAATGGGCTTATAAATGCCAAGCCAATACTACAAATAAGCGCAATGAGTAACTTTCTCATAATTCCCCCTAATGATATAACATTAAAAAATAATCTATAGAATATATCGGCACTTTAGGAAACGTAGACTAATTTTTATAAAATAATCGTGTAGTTCCTTGGTTTGACTGAATTAAATTAGTAATGCTGTAGAAAAAATCAATCAATGCAATATCTGCGTCAACTAAGATTAATGTAAATCTTTACGAATAGGATGAATGGATATGCAAAAAAACAAACTAATACTGATGTGCTTATTGATGGTATTGAATGTACCTTTGACAGTTTTTGCTGTTGATTGCAAAACAATACTTGCCAAGCTACCTTCACATACGGGTGATTCTTCTGATCAGGCAAAAATGGTCGAAAATTTTGAAATGCAGTGCAAACAAAGACCTGAATCAAGCGATCCAAGTTCTTTAAGCCAGTGTATTACGGTTGGGATGAGAGCGATGGCAGTATCAGGTAATTTTGTGGCTGCAGAAAAAATGGCTAAAATTGAATGTGAAGCTGGTAATGATGAGATCAGTAAAAACTGGATGGGTATGGTGTTAAATAATCAACATGCAAGTGAGGCAGACAGGGCCGTAGCACAAGAAGCCATCGATAATAAATAATTAAACGCTGGCCCTTTTCCGGGTTTGTTCCGCAGGCCTTTTTCTCAGATGAGTTGATTTTGTCTGACTACTTCGTATTTTTCTTCGATCTTGGTGTTGCATCGCTTCACTCGGAAGATAAGCATTAAATTCGCTTAAGTTAGACACATCTTCGAGCACATCTTCATCTAAATTTTCAGAAGCCACCTTAAGTCGTTCTAAGCAAGCTGCTCTAAGTGATGCATCAATAATGATTTTTGCTTTATTTTGAAGATCGTCGTTAATGTCATTCGCCTCTCTTTCTTTTTCAAACTGTTGTTCAGCTTCTGCTTTAAAAGTTTCTCTTCTTGCATAGAGGCTTGAAACACCACCTAATATGGAAAGTAGTTTACTAAGACCATCTGATATAAAAGAGTCAACCCGATAAGAAAAATAGCTTGTGAAAAGCGCTAGCGTTGTTGAAAGAATAGTGATGTAACTTGACCAGAGTTTGTACTTTTCTTCAACATTAGATAATTTAATTGCTTTATCAATGGTATTTATTTGATTAGAAATTTTATAAATTCTATCAAAATCATATGTAATATCCATTTTAGGATCTGTTGTCATAGCTTCAAGAACTTTTTGTTTTTGCTTTAGTTCTTTATCGCTTTCTTCAATAATATTATTAAGAGTGGTTATTTGTGTTGTTAATACAGATCGCAAAGTATTTGCGCTTTGATTTTTATCAAGCCTTTGTAAGCTTTCGCTTGCTACATATTGCATATCAAATCGAGTTTGATTTCTCGTGTGAAATTTCGGAATAGGATTTTGAATGAACTCATTTAAAGAAGCTTTTCTTTCAAGCAAATAGTCTCTTTCAAGTTTCTTAATTTGGTCATTCTCATCTTTGGAGGAATAAATAAATGGAACGGCAGCATATTTTTCATCCAAGCTGGATATCTGCTTATCAATTTCGACCACCGTGTTTTTAGCTTTTAATATTTTATAAAAATGATGAGCAAGAACGTTATAATTTTTGAGCTTTTTATCAATAAGCTGTAACTTACTTCGATAACCAGGTATTTCATGAATAGCCAGCACATTGCCCGCATCAATAGCATTTTGAATTTCATGTCGATAGTTTTGGATTGATGCTATTTGGTTATTAATCTGGTCAATGGTGGCAGTTACGTTTTGACTTGAGCCGTTTGTTGCATAATATGCTCTGATAACGGCTTCTTCACTTGCAATAGCGCTACATCTTGATTTAATGATACTAGTTATATAATTAAGCTGCTCTAAAGAGCGGGCATTCTCAATGATATCGCCATTATCCAATTGGCTAAGTAATATTACTAATTCATTTTGTTGGAATTGTAGAAGTTCAAGATTGTCCTTTAATTCAATAAGATCGTTCAGTAAAAATGAATTTTGTTCATAAGAAATATGTAAAACAGACAGTTTATCTTTGAGCGCTTTAAGTTGCTTCTTTCGTTTGTAGTTAAAGTAAAACTCTTGAGTATAATCAAAGAGATCATTAGCTAAACTGGTAAAGTTAACAAGAAGAGAGGCGAGTGAAGTGCTTAATAAATACTCACCAAACAAACCGGTTGCTAAAATTAATAAGCTCAGATGAAAAATATAAAATGCAAAGATGGCAAGTCTTGTTCTTTGGCGGTATCGTTGTTGTAGTTCCAAAGACCACAGATCTCTCATACTGCTGAGCGTAAGATATATAGCAAATACAGCTAAGGCTTTTTCCGCGGTATCTAAGATAAGCCCGCCATAACGGGTAGCAGTTTTTAGCATGAATATTAGTCAATCAGCCCATTTATGGTATTTGATATTCTAACTTTTGTTGGCTAATTATTCAATTAAATCTAGCAACCAGACTTTGTTTAAGCTGAAAAGCAATATAAATAAGTTGATTAACTTAATTATTTTTGGTTATGACTTTCCTCTTCAGAATAGTCACTTTGTAAAATTCGCTCTAACTCACTAGTTGCCTGCTTGGAAAAACTGATGAGCTCTGGCTCTCTTTCAAAGAAATCAAATGACTGTCTCAAAGTTTTTTCATCATGGCGCCTGAATTGCTTGGCTTTATGTCTCATTTCATGGGCATTTTTACCCATCACTGTCATGGCTTCTTGGGCCATTTTTAAAGCCGAATCAAAGGTTTCACGACGAAAATAATCAACTCCTACTTTGTTAAGATTATAGGCATGGCGGCGATTTCGAGCTCTGGCAAATATTTTAACCCTAGGAAAATGCTGCTTAACTAAAGATGCTGTTTCAAGTGCTTTATCAGCATCATCAATCGAAATGACCAGGAGTTGTGCTTTTTCAATACCGGCACTGCGAAGTAACTCAACATTCGAAGCATCTCCAAAATAGGCTTTGCTACCAAAGCGTCTTATTTGCTCAATTTGATCAGGATCATTTTCCAAAATAGTTAAATTAACACCTTGCGCTTTCATAAATCGTCCGATTATTTGGCCGAATCTACCATAACCTGCAATGATGACGGGGTTATCTTCATTCTCGATGGTGTCATATTCCGGTAAAATAGAGACACACCTTGAGAGAATAAATTTTTCATTAAAGATCATTAAAAATGGGGTGGCTGCCATTGATAGTGCGACAGTGAGTGTGAGAAATGCTGCATTATGATAAGGTATGACTTCAAGGCTACCAGCATATTGAAGCAATACAAAAGCAAACTCACCACCTTGCGCAATAGCACAAGCAAATAAAGCATTTTGAGAAAAACTTAAGCCAAATATGCGACCAAGCGCAAGTAAAATCATTAATTTGATAAAAATGAGAGCAAAAACAGCACTCAACACATAAGCGGTGTGCTCGCCTAATAGCGCAAAGTTCATACCCATACCGACAGAAATAAAAAAGAGGCCTAATAATAACCCTTTAAAAGGCTCAATATCAGCTTCTAGCGTATGTTTATATTCAGAGTTAGCAAGCACTAGCCCTGCAATAAAGGCACCCAAAGCAGGTGATACACCAACAACTTGCATTAAAAGCGTAATGCCGACAATCAAAGAAAGAGAAGTGGCAGTAAACACTTCTCGCAGATTTGTTTTGGCAATAAAACGAAAAAAGAATCTAGATAGAAATTGTCCTGATAAAATAACTAAGCTTATCACGCATAGAATAATGAGCGCATGCTGCCAATTGCCAAGTTGGGCTATCCAATTGCTTTGTTCATGGGAAACTGGCGTGTTCATGTCAACAGACAGCAATGGCATAATAATAAGAATGCCAATGACGGCAATGTCCTGAAAAAGCAGTACTGAAAAGGCAGATTCGCCTCCTTGGGTTTTAAGCAATCCCTTTTCCTGGAGCATTTGTAATACCAGGGCTGTAGAAGACAAAGAAAGTGCCATCGCGCAAGCTAAACTTGCTTGCCAGTTAAATTTAAGTGAAATGCCAATGGCGGTTAAGATCCCGCTAGTGAATAAGACCTGTAGGCTTCCAAGCCCAATGATAATCTTGCGCATTTTCCATAATCTTGCAGGTTCAAGCTCAAGCCCAATTAGGAAAAGCATCATTACCACACCAAACTCTGCAAAATGCATAATTTCTTCGCTATTGCTAATCAAGCCAAATCCAAAAGGCCCAATCATGATCCCAGCGACTAAGTAGCCAAGTACAGATCCGAGTCTAAATCGGCTGGCAAGTGGCACTACCAAGCAAGCAGCGGCAAGAAATACGAAGATGGTAAATAGAATTTTATTTTCACCCATGTGCTTTTGTGAGCTCCAAGCTATCATCAATTGAATGACAAGATTTTTTCATTGCGATGTTGATAGACCAATATGTTCCTAATGCTATCAAGATTAGCCAAAGGCTAATACTAGAAAAGGAGCCGGTAATTTTATACATATAATTTTCAATAACGGGGGTTAAGCCGCCAATAATAGACATGCCCAAGGTAAAGCTTAAAGAAGCGCCACGATAACGAAACTGCATAGGGAACATATTTTTTAACAGCGCATTTGAAGGTCCTAGCACGATTTCGTTCAAAATAATAAAGGTAACTTGAGCAACCATAATGAGATAATAATTAGCTTGGTCTATGAACCATAATAACGGCCAAGCAAGTATGACTAATAAGAATGAGCCAAATCGCATTACTTTAAGAGGTGACTTTTTATCAGCCATTTTGCCAGCAAAAACCAAAGCAATCATCGCAATAAAAATAAGCGCTGTTTGTTGTAGCATTAAAGTTTGCTTTGAAAAATAGCCTTTAGCCATTAGCACTGGGTTAATAAAAAATAACACAGTGGTAAATAACAAAGTTGCAAAGCCCCCCATAAAGAATCCAGCAACGAGTTGATAAGGGTAATTTTTAACTAAAACGGTGACTTTAAGATCGTTCGTTGATGCAGGTTTAAAGTGTGGTGATTCATCAAGGTTTTTTCTATAAATGATCCCTAAAATGCCAATAATGCCACCAAATATAAATGCAAAACGCCAAGCATAGGTTGGCATACCATCAAGCGTTGTCAAATAAGCAATAAAAGATGCAAATAAACTTCCCCCAAGCATGATGGCTGTGAGCAGGCTACCAACATAGGCTTCTTTTTGACTTTGGGCATGTTCGACCACATAGATCCCAGCGCCATTATATTCACCACCAAAGCAAAATACTTGGATTGATTTGGTGGCAATGATCATAATCGCTGCCCAAATACCAATCGTGCCATAAGTTGGCGTTAGCCCCATGATAATGGTTGCGATGGCAATGCCATACATAGAGCAAAGCAATGCTTTTTTGCGCCCATACTTATCGCCAAGGTATCCAAAAAAAATACCGCCTAACGGTCTTGCCACCATGGTAACAAGCATGGCGTAAAAGCCTTTTACTAAAGAATCGTAAATTGATTCTCCAGGAAAATACAAAGGTGCTATTAAAGGTAAGAAAATACCTAAAATAGCATAATCATAATATTCAACCATGGTGCCAAAGGCTGCGCCCATAAATGAGCGACGAGAAAAGGGTTTATTCATAGGTGCCATTTAGTTTGCTTACTTTGGATGTTCTGAGATATAGATCAATATAAAATGATTAGTGTTTTTTCCAAAGCATTATTTTAAGCAATGGATGATAAGCACAGAATGACCGATTTGCTCGTGGTTTCGCTTTTTGAGCGTACTGTAGCAATACCAAGTAGGGATTAAATAAACAAGGTTGTATGCAAAATTAAAAACAAAAGACGCCTAAGTGGTCTATCTTGTTTGATGGTAGGTCAAACATTTTAGCTATTAGGAGTTTTAATATGCTGAACACTCTTACGCCATCACAGCAGATTTTGCAGATTCATCGAAGAATACTTAAAGAAAAAAACCTAGCAAAAAAATCAGATAAAAGTGATTTGGCATCACCCAAAGCAAGCACAGCTTTGGCTGCAAATATCGCTGCATTTGAACAACGCTTACCAAAGAAGATTTCTGCTCGGTTAGATATGTTTATGGAATCATCACGAAGGGAAGCAACCTTAATTTCTCCTTTAGCATATCGAGTGTTAAGACAATTTCAGCTTGAAAGAGTGATTGCTTTTGAAGCAAAACATCATCCTAGACCAAGCAATATATACATCGAACCCAAATCTTTAGAAGGAAAAGCATTAAAACTAAAATATCCTGTCATGATCGGTGAAAATGGTGAAATGGTTGCTGTGATGAGAACAGGAAGGCAACAATTAGGGGAAGGTGGTTATGGTACAGTATACATTGGTATGGATCTTGATAGCCATCAACTGGTGGCATTGAAATATCATAAACTAAATAAAATCGATACAAGTGATATTCAATTAGAAAAAGAAGTGATGGATGATATCGGTCGATTGGTTACATCTTATGTTTCTGAATCCATGATTATCACAGCTGATGAATTAGCTTGGGGTTGCGACTTCACTCAAGTCATGAAAGACCGCGCTAAAAACCCAATGGATAAAAAGGAAATTCACTATCGACTTGATATGGCAATTAAATTTTTAGAGCAAGTAAAACGCCATCACGATATGGGATATATCAACCGAGATATAAAACTTGATAACATGATGTGGGATGATAAAACCAAAAAAGCAACGATGATTGATTTTGGTTTTGCCATAAAAGCAACCAACATTGAAAATGATGATCCAGTCGGAACCCCTATCTATATGGCACCATTAGTGTCAAAAGGCACTTTTAGTCAAAGCACAGATGCCTATGCCTGTGGTGTGGCTCTCGTTGAAATGTTTAGCAAGCATGATTTATTTAAAAAATATCCACAATGGTTAAAGGCATTACAAACATATCTTATGAAAAACGATGCGAATGTATTTGCTGACTTTTTTGTGCAAAGTGCTCCTGATTTATTCAATAATAAACACTTGCCAAAAGAATTAAAGCCTGTTGTAAAAGTTATTAAATGCTTGATAAATCCTGATGACGCTGCAAGATTATCGGTTGAAGATGCATTAGTGCAATTAAGACAACATGCGTATCTATTAGGATTTGATCTATTTAATCAAAGTAAAAAAGCAAAAGAGCCTATTTGCTTAACGTTAGAAGATTTGGAAAATCCTTTGATCATGCAAGATGTTTATTCCATTGTGTGCGACAAACTATCCAACATTAGTATTGACTCAAAATCGATGCTGCTCATCTTAAAGCAGTCTATCATCGCTAATAACCCAAAAGCGCTCCAGAGTGCCCTTGAGCAATCAGAAGTGTTTTTACCGGTTAATAGTGGATATGCCCAGATGCTCCTTAAAAAGCTATTTGCCCAATATATGGCGAATGATGAATCAAACATGCTATTAATTTTTATGCAAAATGCCACAAGAAAATCATCGCTCAATGCGATGACGCAATCGCTTCAAAATATCATTAAAGAAACACGTGCAACTGCTGTGATGAAAAATGATGAAGCGTCTATCGCAAAACTGGACACCTTTGAAAGCAAGATTTTGCCGGCGCTTTTAAAACATTGCTTGCGCGTTAATGTTGCCCAAAACGAAGAAGAATATGACGCGCAAGCCATCACAACAAGTCATGCATTGACGCCTAAGCGATCATCGCGCATTCATAGTGAAAATACGCTGGTGAAGCCTGAGTCGACTGCGCAAACACGGCGAAAGCGATATCGACATAAGTAATTTGTCGCTAAATTCTGTGAAGCTTTGCTAATTACAAATAGTGTGGTTTCACAGATTTTTTATATAAAAATCACAAAGCTTTAATGTTGATGCTTTAAATAAATATTCAAGTAAAAAGCTAAAGCAGCTGGAGTTCAAAATCCAGAATAATCTTCTAGATTTGTAAACGCCAGCGCATATTTACAAGACATGTAATTACATTATAACTCTTTGCTTACTTCTTTTAGCCTTTGCACTTTCTTTACTTTGCCTTGTGACACAATCTTCTGTTACAGAGGTTTGTATCCCTGGGCTTGAAAAAATAAGGGGTGCTTTTGTTGTTACTAAAATTGGTAAAGCAGGTTCAGGTTTGGGGCGAAGTTTTAAGTTCTCTGATCTATCATGAGGGATCTGATAAGCATGCAGAATTTCTTTTCTCACTTTAGCTGATAATCTAGGCAGCACAATTGTCTTTCCTGATTGTGTTTCAATGGTGTGTACTTTTGATTGGTTTGCTTGGATTGCTTGGATAGCATCTAAGATATTTTTAATTTCCTTATCATTGATTTTTTCAATGAGCTCGCCACTGAGATCATCATATCCTTGAGTATATTCGTTTTTTAAAATGCAATTGATAACCACCAGTTGTTCATGCGGATTTTCTTTGAGTTTATTACTAAAAGATGAGTGCGTATCCTTCATGTAGTTTCTGGAGACAGGCTGAATCACAATGCCGCCGCCAATAATGTAAAAGGTCGGTTGTTTGCCAAATGCCAAGGGAGAAATAACATGCATCGAACCCAGTGCATTATTAAGGGTAGCTTTGATTGTGAGTGGGTTTCCCTCTCTGAGAATATCCATCACAATTTCATCGCCAAGTTTGCTGTTATTGATAAGATATTTGTAATCAACACGCTTCATCGGCTCAATATTGACTGTGCCATTGTTAGATATCGGTACATTGTTAATCTTTAAAATAACATCATTCACCTTTAATTTATCTTTTAAGCAGGAAAGCGCTGGTATGCTTCGCACCACGATACCTGTTTGTTTACCTTTCATTTGATAGTGTTCACGTAAAAAGGGGTTTTCTAGATTTTGAGTGACAATGCCGAGTGTGGGAAAGCCCATGTTGTTGGTGCCTACTTGCTCGATAAAATGCTTTAAAACACTGGCTGGGATCATATAACCAATACTTTGTCCCCCACGAACACTTTGATGCACCACGCCTACAACCTTACCCTCGCTAAGAACAGCGCCACCGCTATTCCCAGGATTGATAGGGGCACTCACTTGTGTGCTTAACAAGATCTGCTCACCATGAACGTAGGTATCGTTTTCTAATCGTGAGACTATACCATCGGTGATACAATACCCTTCACCACCCATCGGAAAACCATGCACTTCAACTTTTTGCTTTCTGGCAGGTGTATCGCCTATTGGTAGCGCCTTGGTTTTAGACCAAAACTCTTCGTCGTCGACTTCTAGCATGGCCAAATCACTTTCATGGCTCACTGCTGTCAGTTTGGCGTGATATTTAACGGCATCGTTTGCAAGTTGTACTTCAAGAAAAATAGAGCCACCAGCGACATGGGCATTTGTTATAATTTTTTTGCCATCGATAACAAAGCCTGAGCCGGTCCATTTTGAGATATTGGGAGCATTCCAAGGTGCGTGATAATCATATTCTAAAGCTTGCGTATAAATTTTGACAGCGAAATCTTCGGCTAACATGTCGATTCCCCCTTGTTTGGTCTGCGTGGAACGGCTTTGAGTAACAGTGACCAATAACCATTCACTCATTTTAATCATAGTCAAGAATTCAAGAGTGCGTTCTTCAAATAAAGACAGTGATAAGCACGTCATAAAAAGGGAGGCATTATGATGAATGGGTTGCTATTTCCATTTTGGAACAGTAAACTTTCCAAAATTTTAAGCGGTGAGATAGCGTATTATGGCAGTTTTAAATATCTATGAATCAACAAGTTATGCAAAAGATTTAAACAGTGCAGTTTCCCCTTCTTGGAAAAAATATGATTTAAGCGCCGATTTTCATGCCCAGAATCTACAAAAGTGGGATGCGTTGTATTTAAAAAATAACAAGTTGGCCAGAACATACGTACAAGCTCAAACCTTAGATTTCATCAAAAAAAATGGCAAAAAGCTTAGCCTAACAACAGCAATTAAGCATGATGGCATATTACCGGATGTTAATCAGGTGCGTCACCATGTTGAGACTCAGTGCACCATTTCTGTTAAAGAAATGGATTGCCTTGATGCTGCCAAAGCGTTGGTACAACAAGGTCATAGCGTTGCTGTATTGAACATGGCTAATCAATTTAATCTAGGAGGGGGTTATTTGCATGGAGCAGGGGCTCAAGAAGAAGATTTGTGCCGTCGCACAAATTTATCATCGTCTTTAGATCCTAGCCATTATGTGAATCGAGATCCCTCAGACATTCAAAAAAACGGCTTTGGTGAGTTTAGTGCTCTGTATTCGCAGAAAGTGACAGTGTTTCGCGCGTCAAAAGATAACAGTTATGCTTTTATGGATGAAAATAGTCGATTTGAAATCAGTGTGATTTCAAGTGCAGCCTATGATCTAAATGATAAAAATCAATCAAACCGTTCTAATCAACGTTATCTTGATGGTATGACACATAAAATTGTGATGCAGCTAGAAACTGCATTGCAGCATGGTCATAAGCATTTAGTATTAAGTGCATTTGGATGTGGTGCTTTTGGCAACAATCCTGCGACTGTTGCTCAACTATATAAAAAGGTTTTAGCGTACCCAAGATATCAAAATGCTTTTGAGCATATTGTTTTTGCTATAGTCCCAAATCCTGGTGCCAAAAATGATAATTATTTGCCATTTAAAAACACATTGTTAAACTCATCAAAGCCAAAAATAACCAGTAGTAAGCAACGCCTTGCATTCCTCTTGAGTGTTGTGATTTGTGGCATGTTCACTTATGGGCTTGGACTTTCTATTTACGCAAGTGTGGCCATGTCATTCTTGGCGGGTGCATTTTCTTGGTCATTATTTGGCCGCGTTTTTAAGACGAATATTAAGCCTGTGAGTAGAACATTGCAGAAACTATGCTCACATCAAGCGCTTGGGGCAAGCTCAAATTTAAGTGATCACGCAAAAGTGATTTTGGCTGATCTATATCAAGATCATCATTTAATTGAAAAGGTAGTTGCCGATTATGAAAATTATGATATTGGCAATGGTACAATTTTTAAAAATGCTGATTTTGTGGTTCGTCATGGTGCGATGCATGCTTGCCGAACGGCACTAAACATTGCGTTGTTTGCAAAATTATATCAAAAATGGGGTGATCAAGAGGCGTTGAAACTCTCATCCCAAGATATGCTCATGTTACAGATTGTAGCACTATTTCATGATGCAGGCAGAATTGTTCATGCAAATGATTTAGGGCGAGATACCCCGCTTTGTGAAGCGACCGGTGCGCAATATTGTTATGAATATCTAAAAAAATACTTTCCCTTGGTGCCTGATTCAAAACTAAAGTTATTAGCAGATACCATTAAAAATAAAGATAAAAATCAAAACATTTATTGTAAGTTACTACAAAATGCTGATTGTCTTGAAGTGTTAAGAGCCGATGATTGGGCGTTTGATGCAAAATACCTAAAGTTTTACCAAGACTATCACACCAATAACGCCGCCATGGATGATTTGCATCAATTAGTTCATGAGATGAAACTGTTTTTAGTATCTTTGGGGGATTCTTTGCAAGATTTTGTTTCTTCGCATAATCATCAAGTACTGCAGGGTCAATTTTCTTTAGCGAATAAAAGAAAATATGAAACCAATGCCAATTGTTTTGAACTACTTGAGAAAGCGCTAAACAAAAATAAATTTCTAAAAGAGAGGTATGAGCCTGCTCACAAAGCATCACAGCAGCCTAAAAGCACAATGGCACAATTTAAGTTGCATACCAAGAAAAATGATCAACAAAATCATAAAGCAAATTCAGAGCGCACTTTGCCAAAGCAATTAAAAAAGCGATAAGATATATAAGTAGTGTTATTGTTGACTACCTGATGATGAGAATCAATATATCAATTCGCATCATCATTATTTATTTCTAGCTAAGATAGCTAACATTTATTAACACATATCCCTTATCATGCTGGAGCAAGTATGCAAGCCGATTATTTAACCGATCCAACACTTTATACACGATGTATTAGCTTAATGGATACGTGTTTTCCTGGGATAAAGGCCTTGGCAGATCAAGGTAGAGTGCATAATGCATTTTGGGATAAGGCTTCTGTGCCATTTATTGTTGAAAAAGAAAAAGAAATCATCGCTCATCTTGGGGTATTACCCTTTGATGTGATAGTAGACAATCAACCATTTCGGGGTGGGGCACTGCATGGAATTTGCACACATCAAGCGCACAGAAGGCGAGGCTATTTTACCCAACTCATTCATGAAGCATTAGCTTATACGCAGCAAAACTTTGATTTTTCATTTTTATTTACTGATCAACCTTGGTTGTATGAGCAATTTGGTTTTGTGATTGTGCCTGAAAAAGATTTTGTACTAAAAGACTATCGAAAAGCAGCATCAGGTTATCAAATAAGAAAGTGCGATTTATCGATTCAAGATGATTTAGCGTTAATGCAATCGGGTTATTTAAATAGAATGCCCATATCAAACCGATTTGGCATTGTCAAAGAAACAGTGGTGGCAACCTTAAATGCCTTGCATCAAGATGTTTATTATGTGGATGGGCTTGATGTGTTGGTTGTTTATGACATTAAAGAAAACACGCTATGGCTAAAAGATGTTGTTTTTAAAAATACTTGTGAATTAGCAAGCGTGATTAACGCCATTTCTGGTGAATTTTCCAATATTATTTTACAATTTTGTCCTGACAAGTTTGATGATTGTCAATATGAGCTCATTGAAGCAAAACCCGAATGTTGTATCATGGTTTCTGAAGAATTTAGGCTTGGGAATGCGCCCTTTAGATATCCAGAGCCACAACGTTGCTAAAGCATAAGATTGCCTATTTATTATTCAAGGAAAGATATGATGTTAATGCACGAGATAGATATTGATGCAATCTTAGCATTATGCTCAGAACCTGATCGCCAAATCTTTGAAGAAATTGCAGTATCTAATGAAGAGCGTAAACAAATATTATTATCAGCGTAGACGCAAAAACAAAAGTGCTTATGTGCCTATTATTTGGCGAGCAAACAAGATATGCCACATGCCATAGATGTGCTAACCCCGCCGGTGCTTTACGCTACGAAATCTGTGCGTGTGAGCTATTTTTCAGATATTAAAAGAGAAACGACAAGATATTTTGGGATAAATGATCCAGAATCTGAAGATGGACATCATGGCGACAGCAATAATAAGAAATGTTGCTTGATGTAAGGATGGTAGTACAAACTTTCTTAAAGAAAATTAGATGAATGTTTGAATTTTATAACGCCAAATGAGGGGGCTCATATATTACTGCCTTTACTGTTAACTTTGTTTGCAAATTACCTTTATAGGATCTTCACTGTTAGCTATTGCTAAAAGATAATCTCTTTTTATCATTGCTTTGCAGTTCAAGATCCAATTGAGCTTGATTAGATTTTAATAAAAGTCTGTTATGGTTCCAATTTAATGTAATATCCATTGGTAATTTGATTGGCAATAAAGGATCATTTTTGTAAGCAGGATCTTTATTAAGTGTCCAAGAATGAGAAGGCATGCCAATAAATGATCGAATCAAATCCTGATGTCTTCTTAATAAGAAGTGATATTGCGCTTTTTCTTCTTTAAATATCACAGGACAAAATGTACTATTTTCATCAAAATCATGAACTTCAACTTGGTTAATATGATGATCCGCTAATTTAAATTGAGTGTTTGTCTTTAAAATATCTGGTTGGTGCATCTGAGTCGTTTTATGATGCTTCTTGATTGCGCTAACTTTGTTAGTTTCGTCTGAATGAAAATACCAATGCTCATCCTCTAAATTTTTGAAATAAAATCCCTTTGAGTCACTGTCGCTAATTCTGATCTCGATGGAGTGGGGATCGAAGGAACTTTGTAGCGCAGTAATATTGGTTATATTCTTAATGGCGATGGGTATTCGATGAGATTTAGTATTATTAATAGGTAAGAGCCTTTTTTGGGTGTCATTGTTATCAAAAGTGAAAGATATTAATGGATGAAGTCCTTCGCTGTCATAGTCAAGATAGATACTACGAAGCGTTGGATGTGCAGCTTTTTGAGATCTCTTTGAAGTTGCAAACAAAATCGATGCACTTGCTTCAATATGTTCATTTTCTTTTAGCATGGGGGGTAATGACATGCTATAAACAGAATCTTGTTCTACAAAGGGATCGTGAAGTCGCATTTTACCCTGATGATATTCATACACGGTCGTAATTGGTAAATTTTGATGTGCAATACCTCGATCATCAACTACAAAACGTTTATATTCCGCTGCATTGGACATTGCCCATTGAGCGCCTTTAGCGACGCGTAGTCTTTTACCTAATTGTTGTGGTTTAAAATAGCTAAAAAACGGTAGTGTAAACCAGCTATCAATCGCATATGGTTCTTCGCAAAGATTTTCAATAGTGTATATTTTGCCGTTATGATGCTCAGCGATGATTTTTTTATAGAATATATCATCATGCGTTGCTTGAGGCAGGCGAAGCATTAAATTTTGACCATCGGCAATTATCTCAAGTTCATCGAATTGTTTTGCGTTGCAGTTTAGATGATCTACATATAATATTTTCCAGCTTGGTTTTAGATTATCATGACTTCTCAGTGCATACCAAATATGCCCTTTATGCTTAATAAAACTAAAGACATGATTAAAAGTTTGCTGTTTGCGAATTTTAAGCATGGGATGAGGGGCTGTTGGCGCATTAACCTTAGCTTTTGAAAGATACTTATTTTTTCGTTGTTGCGCATCAATAAAATCACGATGTTGTTTTGCTAAAAATAATAAACCAAAGCTAATTGGCGCTAAATAAGGTACAAAACATACCATTAAAGCACTCATCACTAAAGTCGACAAACTCACCATCAAACGAAGAAAGGGTGAAACAGTTAAGGTATATAAAATAGAATTTAGACGATTAAGCCAATCACGAGGTGTATCATAATATTTAACATTATCTTGCGCCAAAGCACTGTAAAATGGCTTTGGGAATGATTTTTTCTTCATATTCCTAAGGCTCTTAACTGTGCGTTAATTTAGAATAAAGGGAGGCATAGTATTGAGCAACTGATCGTTTATACTCGTAATCATTATTAAACTATTACCTTAATGAAAGGAATAACATGAACTGATATGTTAAAGTTTAATATTGCTCAAATGTTTAAAAGGAAGAGAAGTATTAATATTGGCTATTCTTAATGATCTTCGTAATGGTTGTTCTTTTTGGGGAGCTTTGCTTAAAATTAATGGGACAACCTTGGGTTGAATTTCTTGCACTTGAACAGGATGCTGTTGCGCAGGTTGACTTGGCCTTGAGAAAATATAATCTAGTTCAAGTCCTCGGGCTGTGTCGAGGGCTTCTTTTGCTTTGATTGGATCTTTTTTAGTGCCTATACCTTGTTGATAGCATTGCGCAAGATTTTTCCATGCAGAGATCTTTTTAGGATCTAATTGTGTACATTTAGTAAAACAATCAAAAGCCAAAGTCGGATTGGCTTTGGTCCCAAATCCATCGCGATAGCATTGCCCAAGCCCCAACCAAGCATCTGCTAAACGATGATCAAGTTTGGTAGCCTTGTATAAGTGTTCAAAAGCATCTTTTGAAGATACCGCTACGCCAGTGCCTTTAAGATAACAGTATCCGGCGCCTAGCCATGCTAAGGCTATATTAGGGTCGATAGCTATCGCAGTTTTGAAGCATTGAAAAGCTAATGGTTGATTTGGGGCTGTGCCAGCGCCTTTTCGATAACACAAACCTAAATTCAACCAAGCGTGGGCCAATTTATTGTCGGCATTGCTAGCGCGCTGGTAACAGTTAAAAGCATTATTATCATTACGCGCAATGCCGCGACCATTTTTATGGCAATGTCCGAGTCTGAGCCATGCAATGGCATTTAGATTCTCTTTTTCTATGGCCCTTTTATAACATTTATATGAAAGGTGATCGTTCTTTATGGTTCCAGTTCCTTGAAAATAAGCATCACCAAGCTTTACAAAATCTTCAGATTTTGCATCAGTATGAGAACATTTTGAGTATAAATGGCTAAAATATTCTTGTGCTTTATATTTTTGTATGAATTGGGCGCTTTCCTCTTGTTTGGCATCATTTTGAATGCCTTCAGGGGGCACCGATGCTCTGTAAAAAATAGCTGTATTTTGCAGATGATCTAAGTTTTGATAGATCTGACGTAAATGATGTTCTTTTTGCGTATCTATAAAATACACTTGATCGTCATTATCAACAAAATAATTGAGAATGTGACACATTCTATTTGGGTCTTGGGAATTATTTTTTAATAAAATAAAGCCATAGCTGGTTTGGTCTTTGCTTCGACGTGGTAATTGCTTTAAGGTGTTAATTATTTGCGCTTTTGAACTCATTTGAAATAATAATCGATGCGTGGGATGCTCGTCATTTTTAGTGCCAAAACGCTGCTCATCCGGTAAGGTGGCACTTAATCCGATGTTATCTGTAGGTGTTTTGCCTGTTCTTAGAAGCATTCTGCTATCAGCAGTCCAATACTCAATTTGTTGGTTATGTTTAACAACATATTTAAATTGCATATTTGCATTGAGGGTTGATACTGGCCCTAAATTAAGATTTTTGCCAATGGCCAGGTGAGCATCAAATCGTAAAGCACATTGACCACAGTTCTCTTTTCCTTTATTGGCGTTGATGCCATTTGCTAACTGTTGAAGATAGGCGACACCAAAGGGCCTTGGGAATTGTCTTTTAATTGGGCTGAATATCATATTTTAAGTATCTGGACTAAAAATATTCGAAATGCTAGCCCAATTGCCAGGAGAAATCAACTTTACATCTTTTTGCAATGTGGATATGTCTTGTCTTTGAACCAATATTAATACACGGCAATGCCCCAAAAATAAGCCGGCATGTTGGGTGCCGGCTTTAGACGTATTGCCTTTTAAATTTAGGCTTTCGCTTTTATCATCGCCAGCTTTAAGAAATTAAATTCCTCTTCGCTGATTTGAACATGATGGTGTTGCAATATATTGCTACCGCCTTCCGTGCTATACATATGTTGCATTGATTTTTCAAGCTCTGGATCTTTTCCAGTAAACTCATCTATCAGTGCATTGGCTTCTTTGCCAAGTTCGATGACTTGCGAATCGTTTTCTGATTTGCCATCGGCAAATGCCGTTTTGATAGCCATGAACACATTTTCCCAGCGTTTTTCAATTGCTTTGAATTGCTCGGGTGTGTATTGCGCTTGTCGTGCTCTGAGTTTATTTAATTGCTCAGGGGTGTAGTATTTTTCGTACATGATCATTACCTCAATAGTTTTAATCAGCTCTTCAACAGGAATTGCATCTTGTTCACTATACATGCTGCTCATTGCTTGTAATCGGTGATGCAATTGCGACAGTGATGCCATTTTCTCTTCTAAGGCCTTCATTTGCTTTTGCGCAATGTCGTGAAAAGAAAGTGTATTGGCATCTAAGCATTCTTTAATTTGGGCCAAGGATAAGCCTAGCTGCGAAAGCGCTAGTGCTTTTTGCAGCCTTAAGATATCTTTAGCATGGTAAATGCGATGGCCACTGGTGCTTCGTCCGGAGGGTTTTACAAGAGAAATTTCATCATAATGATGTAAGGTTCTCACTGTCAGCCCCGTTTTTTTGGCTAAGTCACCAATTTTCATCGAAAATACCTCCAAAATTGCAAAATGCCTGCTCAATATAGAACCTGACGTAAGGTGAGGATCAAGTCATTTTAGCATTTTATGGCTAAAATAGTTTTTGAAAAGGATAAAGTGTTGTTTTGGCTAAAAAAAAGCCACAATGGGTAATTGTGGCTTTTTCATCAACAGGGCTATTAAAATTCTATGCCCAACATATTTTTGCGATCGGCTTCAGTTGTGGCCGTGGATGGATTATGGGCTGCTCTGTTTTGGGCAATCTGCGCCTCATTTGCTTGTTTTCGTGCACGCACATCCGTAAGTAAGGGCAATAATTGATTACCAAAACCTTCATTTTGCATCAAATTAACCACACCTTTTTCCTCTTCTTCTAATTCAAGGCTAAGTTTTTGTAATTTAGCGATGAGATCATCTTCATCTGTGGGCTGTGCTAATTGTGCAAGCGGAGCTTCAACGGCATCTATCAGCGCTAAACCTTCTTCAGGAAAAAGGCTGCATGCTTCAAATTTTTTCTCTGCACCATCTTCAGGGCAAGCATAAAGCTTATGATTATCAGGATATACACCCCATAGTGCCAAAGAGGCTTCACCGGTTGCAAACATCAGTTCATGAACATATTTAATGATGCTATTTGAATCTTCATTACCAAATAATTGAGTAAGGTATTTTGGCATGCTATAACTTGCGACATCTTTGCAGCGCATGAGATCAAGGCCATGCGCGCCATACATCAGATCTTTTTCAGGACAATGAATATCTTTAGCTTCTTGCGCAATAATTTTGCGAAACTTTTCAATTTCTTGGGGTGTATACAAATGTGTTAAATTTGTTTGAGCATATTTTTTAAAGTTTTCTCCAGATGCTCTTTGATATCGATAATAGTGCTCGCCATAGCTGCGTTCACTTTCACGGCCAGTGATATAAAAAAGCTGTGCAATTTGGGTTTTAAGTAAATCTGTTTCTGAAAAGTTGGCGAATGAGTAAGGTAATCTCAATCTACTATTATGTTTCTTATAAAATGAGAGCAGCACTTTGGAGTGGCGTGTTGTTCTTAAGGTATGCGCTAAGCCATGATTGGGTCGCGTCACAAGACCTCTAGGATATTTAACAGGAGGGTTCGTGTTATCGACATGTCTTTCTTTATAATCCACTGTTAACAGAGCATTTGCATGATGAGCTGCGTTTAAAAAATCTTGGTTGTATTGTGGGCCTAGCATTGTTAAAACCTTCCATTCATCGGTCAATAATAATAGTTTGTCAGATTACTATTATTGTTTGCCGTTGTAAATGCTCAAAGAAACAATTTTTACATCTATTTTGTTGTAGATGCTCAGTTAAACCTCGAAAAATAGTAACGATTATAACCCATGAGTTATTATTTAGTAAGATAAATTGATTGTTTTGTAAGGTGGGGTATTATGCTCACTCTTGGTGTAGTTACATCAAAGGATGATCATTTGAAGCGACTTAATCAAAAATTAGACTTATACCAAAAGGTGCTTAAAGGTTAAGGGACAGGCAACTTGAGGTAAAGGGACAGGCAACTTGCGGTTAAGGACAGGCAACTTGAGGTAAAGGGACAGGCAACTTGAGGTAAAGGGACAGGCAACTTGAGGTAAAGGGACAGGCAACTTGAGGTAAAGGGACAGGCAACTTGAGGTAAAGGGACAGGCAACTTGAGGTAAAGGGACAGGCAACTTGAGG
>JBFXKR010000002.1:0-733 GCA_050173595.1 Candidatus Berkiella sp. | reverse complement strand
GGACAGGCAACTTGAGGTAAAGGGACAGGCAACTTGAGGTAAAGGGACAGGCAACTTGAGGTAAAGGGACAGGCAACTTGAGGTAAAGGGACAGGCAACTTGAGGTAAAGGGACAGGCAACTTGAGGTAAAGGAACTTCACTTAAAGGACAGGCAACTTCAGTTAAAGGACAGGCATTTTTCTGGAAGGGTATGTCATCACGCGCCGTCATGCTTGCAGATATATATTAAAGAATTGCCTGTCCTTTTAGATTACATTTTAGATTACAATCTTGGTTAGTTATTGAACACTTTCGCATTCTCTTGACAATAAATGCACTAGTCGCCAAAATGGCCCCCTCTGCAAAAAACCTTTGGCGCAATGCTTTGGGTTCTTTTAATGGTGGCTACGTAGCTCAGCTGGTTAGAGCGCGGCACTCATAATGCTGAGGTCGGTGGTTCGAGTCCACCCGTAGCCATTACCAAAATAAACAGCCTCTCAATTTAGGGAAGCTTATAAGTTGCAAACTTATGCTTTTTTAACAAATTCAGATTTAAGCATCATGGGTCCAATTCCTTCAATTTTGCAGTCGATATTATGATCACCTTCTACAAGACGAATGATTTTAACTTTAGTTCCCATTTTGGCTACATTTGAAGAGCCTTTTACTTTTAAGTCTTTTATTAGCGTAACGTGATCACCTTCATTCAGTACATTGCCATGAGCATCTTTAACTATGAGTGAAGTCTCTGCG
>JBFXKR010000001.1:0-21151 GCA_050173595.1 Candidatus Berkiella sp. | reverse complement strand
TTAATATTTTGTAAGGTGCTAATTTGAATGGTGTTCGCAGGAAAAATAGCGCGATGAATATTTTGAGCTTGCCACACTAACTCCATAAAGGGCAGCGCATAAAGCGCATGCGCTTGTGCATAAGTCCAATCATGACGAATGACAACGTCTGACATCAAATCACCTTTTAAACAATTTTTGTTTAACGCTACAATGTGTTGCCCATGATAGAGTGAAGCGAAAGATAAGCAACTTTGATGAACGCAATGGTAAACAAGTGGTTAAAAATTGTACAACAAATCCCCAAGGTTTGCCTTACTTTTTCGAGCCCCTGTGTGTTATGTTTGCAACCAAGTTTAAGGGAGATAGCGCTGTGCGACAAGTGCGAGCAAAATTTGCCTTGGATAAAAGCGGCTTGCCAACACTGTGGTATTGCACTCAATGGGGCAAATTGCGCCAATTGTCTTTCACAAAGACCAACTTTTGAGCGCCTAACCGGGCTTTTTGAATATGCTTGGCCAGTGAATGCATTCATCGCAAAGCTTAAATATGGTGCTCAATTACCTTTTGGCAAAATACTGGGACACCTTTTAACAAAGCATTATCAGCAACGCTATCCTATTGATGTGATTATCCCAATGCCTTTACACCAAAGTCGTCAACAAGAACGTGGATTTAACCAATGCATTGAGATAGGCAGATACTTAAGCAAAAACTTGAATTTGCCGCTTGATTGGCGTAGTTGCACCAAAATTAAAGATACCCCATCCCAGGCATTATTATCAGCAGCCAGACGCATTCGCAATGTGAGTGAAAATGCTTTTGCGATTTCACCTTCTTTTGCTGCATCTTCTGTGTTAGTCATAGAGGATGTTGTTACCACGGCAACCACAGTCAATGCTTTTGCACGCGCTTTAAAGCGCCATGGCGTCAATACTGTAGAAATTTTGTCCGTTTGTCGAACCAGTTTGTAAAACAAAAATACCTTAGATTGTGCTACTTGATTAAGTATGGGCATCATTAAAACTGTGAATTTATGAATAATCAATTCAGCATGGCAGGCGTGATTGAACAATACGGCTTGCATGCCTGTGCTTTTGGCGCCATCCCTTTTATCAATGATTATGAGCGGTTTTTACAATTACAAGATCAAGGTGAATATCGTCTTTTTGCAATCAATATTCAAAAAGAGCTAAAACTTGTAAAATCCAATCCTAATGCTAGGCTGTGTATCAGTGTGCCAACAAGAGGATTTACCGATCCTTTGCTTGATTATGTTTCAAAGCCCCTGTTTGCTATACCAACGTTAATTGATGGTGCCATTGCAAAAGAATTTAATACAATTCATGCAAATGTGACTGTGACAGATATTGCGCAAAATCATTATCCACTGTTAAAGACAAAAAATAGCGATATAAGCTTTGAACAAATTGAAAAGAACTTAATAGATAAAAAAGACAGATTTACCACACTTGATCAAATTACATTTGAATTCACGGCAGAACAACTTGTGGGTGATAATTGGGATACGCGATTTTCTAATAAGAAAGATCTGCTTGAGTTGTTGATACCATGTTCGTTTACACCATTTGATTTTAAAATTTACGTTGCTCAAGAAAACAAGATCTTAAGAGAAACCACTGTTCATTATCCGGGCACAAAATTAGCTGTTCTCAAAAGTAAATTAATGGCAATATGGCAAGAAGGAAATCAAAAAAGCTATTTGCACATTAACTTTAAAATAGCGCCACACCAGCATGCTGCGCGCGCGAAAGTCATCATTGAGGTGCCGCTTCAATCTGGAGTGAATTACACATGGGAAAGTGCGCCATCTATCAAAGGCAAAAACAGTAAATCAATACGCTTTACGCAGTACTATGGCTTAAGCGCTAATGCTTTTGAAAAGGTAATTTGCGCCATTGTGAATCCTTCTCTTTTTGAAGCACGATTTATGTCGTGCAAGAAACAAAAAACCGAATTCAGATTTAACCGCTATGATGCGCATCCTGAACTTTGGCACACCTTGTATGATCACATCATTCAAGGTGTGCTCAATCAATCGGTACCGCTATTTGCCTTATCACCTTATTTTGCAAGCTATGATGAAATTAAAAATGCCATGGAAGAAATCACTTGGCAGTATTTTGATGAGCATGATCAATTTGTTTTTAAGAAGCTTTATGAAATACTCATCACAAACACAAGTAATATGATACCTTTTATCGATGAAGTGGATAGACTATTATCCCTAATGCCAGAGTATTGTGAAACCACTTTGGTTTTAGAAACCATGGGCAAGCACCTAAGCAATGAGCAATTTAACCTTAAAGCGCACTTTATATTAGAAAATAGTGCTGGCAAACAAGTGCTAGCACAAGATGATGAAGCCACGCTGCAAATATTAAGAAAAAACAGGCAGTTGTCTGTGGTAAATTCAAAAGCTATAGCTACACAAGGCGCTGTCTATCATCTGAATTTGAATCATTTAGAAAGTGGTGCGCATGTTATAGAAGATTTCAACATGCAAGCCAATGACAAAATTAATTTATCAGATCTGATGAATGCTTTATCTCAAAGCGGTGGATCATCAGTGATACACGCCCAAATTACACCTTCGGGAGATACGGAAATTTGGGTTGAGCATCATACTTTATCTAGCCGTAATCAGTATCATATAGCCACATTAAAAGGCATGAATATTCCTTGTGACATTAGCCATTTTATTCAAGTTGGTAAAGATGGATAAAGAACCTTTAGATTTGTCACAGATAACGCAGCAATATTCAATCTTAGGTGTGCCATTGTCAGCAACAAAAGATGAGTTGCGTCGCGCTCGAAATAAACTGTTACATTTGTTTCATCCCGATAAACAACCAAGAAGCGAGATGGTGGGTGAGGATGAACCTAATAAGCGCGCCTATCTTATTCAAAGCGCGTATCTTTATATCATAGAGCATTATGATGAAATTAGGCAGTCATTAGATTTTCTATCAGATGCAAGTTTTACCAATCGTATGCCAGTAAAAGCTAGGAGTCATTGGATCTATACCGCCGTTGCTTCATATGATAATCAAGACGATAGTTGCCATGCCCCTAAAAACCCGGCATTATCCAAAGATGCGGATGATATAGACAAAAGCTAGCATACAGGGATAGTATGAAACGCTTTGCGCAATGCACCATTTTAATTTTGGGTTTGTTTATGCTGTGGATTCATCGTTGCCAAGCAAATGATGAGATCCTCCATTTAGCAGTTTCAACCAGTATCCAAGCGCCCATTGAAAGTATCTGCCAAAAATTCAGCCAAGCAACAAAATACAAATGTAAAATCACGACGGCACCTACCGGGCATCTTTATGCACATATCATGCATGGGATGGCTTATGATCTTTTTATTTCTTCAGATGAAACGTATACATCAGGGCTAATGAATGCTCAAAAAGCAGATCCAGATAGTCGGATTGTGGTGGCAACTGGAAGAGTTGTGTTATCAAGCGCGGATCCAAAAGCCACTGCCGACTCCTTGCGCCTCGCACTACAAGATCATCCTAATACACCAATTGTCATCGCCAATCCAGGGATTTCAACTTATGGGAGCGCAGCCAAAGAAGTATTGCAATCTTACAATTTGTGGAGCCAAGTGCAAGGAAGGCTTGTGTATGGCAAAAGTATTAAACATGCTTATGATTTAATCATGAGCAACCGAGTGCCGTTGGGATTTGTTTCTTTGTCACAACTCACTAATCAGGCCCGGGACAAAAAACGCTTTTGGGAGCCCGATCCTAAAAGCTATAAGCCAGTACTGCATGAGGCTATCGCTCTTAAATCCCAGAGCAATCCAAATGCCGTACAAGCATTTGTTGCCTTTGTTCTAAATGAAAATAGCTGTCAGCTCTTTGAGGAAGCAGGATTTAACTGCGCCAATCAAACGCACACTTAAAATTACATACCAAAAATGGTAGCATTGCTTCCTTTGTTCAAAGGAGGGTGTTATTTCGTGAAAGTGTTATCTGAAAATGAATGTACTAAAGTCAGTGCTGGCAATATAAGCAGTGATCCAGTCATTATTGGCGTTGGGGCAATTGGTATTTTTATTTTTATCTTTACTTTAGCGTAGCAATAGCAGGGCTTGGCTGTGTACCTTGCTTAGCGTAAATAGACATCAAAGCGATGGCTTCTTGCTTTGAAAGTGATATCAACGTTAGGTAAAAAGGGTGGTGCATTTAAAGCCCTTTTTACGACTAAGCGCTTTTGCGCAATCTTATAACAGAGTTCGATTAAACTCATCGCATCATTATCTTGTCCTACCATTTGTTGCAAAAGTTGCATGTCTTTTTTAACCAAGGCTGATTTTTGCCTTTTAGGGAACATCGGATCGCAATAAATGACATCTGGATGAAGTTCGGGATTTTGTTGTAAATAGTGAATAGCGCAGGACTTAACCAAGTGCATGCGAGAGACAGTCGCCAATAGTTGAGAGTCCGCTTTGGCACGATGTAGTGCATCTTCAAGAAGCGTGCTGACACCTTGATGGCGCTCGCAAAGGGTAACTTCACAACCACTGGTCGCAATTAAAAAAGCATCTTTTCCTAAACCTGCGGTTGCATCTAAAACGTTAGGGTAATAGTCTTTCTTTAAGCCTATTGCCTTGAGGATGAGCTCATTTTTACCTTGTACATGATCATGGCGGTATCGTAGTGGGCCAGATGTAAAATCTATCTGAAAATCCATTTACGTTTTAGCCAGGGCTTCATATTGGTTAAAGCATTCAATAGCGCCAATGAACAGAAAAAAAGCAATGGTTAGCAGTATCATGGCTTTGCCACCAAAGACTTGTATTGGTTTTTCTTCTTTCAAATGATAGCGCCCTCGCCATGCCATCACAGCAGGTAAAATGCCTAACAAAATGGCAACAAAAATTCCGGCAAAGCTTAAGGCAAAAGTAAAGCCGCGGGGAAAGAAAATAATAAAACAAAGTGGAGGCACAAACGTAATTAAGCTAAGCAATAACCGCGTTTTCGTTGTTTTGGGTAAATGTAAGCCATCTGCTAAGAAATCAAATAAAGACAAGCACACCCCAAGTAAAGAGGTGATTAAGGCAAAGATAGAAAAATACATAGAAGCAAGGGTAATTAAACTATTGTTTAATATGCTTTTTAACGCACTGGTAACATCGGTTGCTGCATGACCATGTTTTTGAATATACAAAAGCCCTTTGTCCGCATGTAAGGGAATGATTCCTAAAATCGCAGATTCCCAGATGATATAGGCAAGTAAAGGAATCGCGCTTCCTATGATCACAACATACAATAGTTGTTTAGGCTTGCCATGCAAATATTCGGTTAAGGTCGGGATAACAATCGCTGAGCCAAATGCGGTAATAATTAATGGGAGTGGTCTTATGTCGATAATGTCAGGCGTAACGAGTAGTAGTGCCGGATCAATATGTTTAAATATAACACTCAACAAAGTAGCAAATGCGCTTATTAGGCCAATCATTAAAAAACGATTAATCCAATCGGTTACGGCAGTGCCAAGCATAATGACTGACATGGTAAAGAGAGTTGCTAAGACCGCACTTTCAAAAGTAGAGATCACAATGTCGATTTGTGCCACGCCTTGTGTTATCCAGGCACCAAGCCCGGATAGATAAGCTGCTGTGAGTGCATATAGCAATATGAGATAAACAATCCAGGTAAAATATCGGCCAAATTTTCCAAGGGTTTTATCGGCCATCGAAATCAGGTTAGTGCCGTACCCTACGAGGAGATTTACCTCTAATATATAAAGCGCGCCAAGGGTCATAAAAACCCAACAGATGACATAAATAAGAACGGTTTGCATAAACCCAAGATGAGCGGTGATCACAGGTAAAGCGAGCACAGCTGCGCCAATAGCGGTTCCTGCTAATAAGGCAACGCCGCCTATAGCGTTTTTCAGAGACATAATACACCCTTTTTGTTAAGCCTTAGTTGGCACTCTCGCGGGCCAATAAGCGATGCTGTTGAGCAAAGGCAATGGCAGCGCCTAGCCAGCCAAGTCCAGCACTGGCAGCCAGAAGCAACACTGTATCGTAGAATGATAAATTCTCCAAGAGAAAGACACCTTGGAAGATGCTTTCAAAGTGTTGGGCTTGTGTGAAAAGGGCGGAGCTTACTTGATTAATAACTATCGTGGCTATCACGCCTCCTAAAGCACCATAGAGGAACCCACGATACAAAAATGGACGGCGGATAAAGGCTGTAGTCGCACCTATTAAATTTAAGACCTCAATTTCATCTTTATGGCGCTCCAAGGCGAGGCGTATTGTATTTCCTACCATCAGGATAACGCCTAAACCGATAATCAGATATAAACAATGCATTAACGTTTTGCCAAAACGTATTGCTGCATTTAACTTTGCTACCCACTCATAATCAAAAATAGCCTGTTTCACTTGGGGAAGTTTTTCTAACTGCGCTTTCATCTTAAGAATTTCATCTGAGTTGGTTTTGCTCGTGTTAATTTGAATATTGATGACGCCAGGTAATGGGTTTTGCGGTAACAAAGCAAGGGTATCTTTTAATCCGGAGGTGTCTTGAAATTCTTTTAATGCTTTTTCCGGTGTGATGTAATTTGTTTCATCAACAAAAGGATAGGTTTTAATCGTGTGGATAATGTCTTCAATTTGTTTTGGAGTGCTTTTGCTATCAATATAGAGTGAAATGGCCGCGCCTTCATCCCAGCTGTTGCTAAATTGTTGAACGTTTTTAATCGTAAGATACAAGGCTGCTGGCAAAGATAAACATACCCCAATGGCAGCCATGCTTAAGAATGTTGCAAAAGGTGTAAGACTTAAGTTACGAAAACTGATTTTAAAAGCTGATAAATGCGCTAATAGATAGCGCGTGATTAATTTTGCAAAACTAACATGTTGCTTTTTGTTCCCAAAATGGCGTGTGTCTTTTGAGGAATATTGGTTTGCCGTTTTAGCCATGTTCAACTTCCTCAAGTTCATAATGATCTTCTGATTCGCTTTGGACGATGTTTGATGGTGGTTCAATAATGCTACCTTGGGCAAGATGAATCTTTCGGTAGGGAAACTGCTCAAGCAAGTGGCTATCATGAGAGGCAATGAGCACCGTGACGCCAACTTGTCGGAAACGTTCAAACAGTTTCATGATTTCAAGGGAGAGCTCAGGATCTAAATTGCCAGTAGGCTCATCTGCGAGCAATATTCGTGGTTTATGCACCACCGCTCTTGCAATGCCCACACGTTGTTGTTCCCCTTCTGAAAGCATGGGAGGTTTGAGTTGTTCTTTCTCAAGCAATCCTACACGCTCTAGCGCTGCTCTGACACGGCGAATAATGTCTAATTTTTCGTAGCCGGCAATCACCAGTGGCATAGCCACATTTTCAAACACTGTATAATTATCGAGCAGTTTTGGATTTTGTGTGATGTAACCGATGTGCCTGCGAAAATAAGGGATCTGAGATTTTTTCATTTGGCAGATGTTCTTTGCACCAACAAAAACTTGTCCGCGCGTGGGAGTTTCTAAGTGAGCTATCACTTTAAGCAAAGTAGATTTACCAGCACCGGAATGACCACGCAAAAAAACCATTTCACCAGAGGCAATCTCCAACGAAATGTTGTTCAGGGCAAGTTGTCCATTAGGATATTTTTTAGTGACATTAACAAATGTAATCACATTGGCTCCTCTTTATGAGTGCATAGATATGCCCAAGAGGGAACATTCTAAAATAGGTGTATTTTACTTATAGCATATAAAATGCCAGCAAGTGGCTGTGCCTATTTTGTTACTTTAGATAATCAATAAAAATAAAAGATAGTAAGTTTGTTAGCTATTGATTACCATTTTGTTCAAACAAAGCTCTCACAAACTCACTGGCATCAAAGGGGCGCAGATCTTCTAACTTTTCGCCCACGCCAATAAATCGTATCGGTAATTTTAATTGGTTAGCAATGGCAAAAATAATGCCGCCTTTGGCAGTGCCATCTAACTTAGTTAAAGCGATACCCGTCACACCTAATTCTTCATTAAATTTTTTAGCTTGCATCAGTGCATTTTGACCAATACTCGCATCAAGTACCAGCATCACTTCATGCGGGGCATTGTTATCGAGTTTTTGGATAACCTTTTTCACTTTTTTAAGCTCTTGCATTAGATTATCACTGGTATGTAAACGCCCCGCAGTGTCGGCAATCAGCATATCAATGTTGCGTGATTTTGCTGCTGATAAGGCATCATATATAACCGAGGCGCTATCAGCGCCAGTATGTTGAGCAATCACGGTCACCTGGTTGCGTTCACCCCAGACTTGAAGTTGCTCAATCGCAGCAGCGCGAAAGGTGTCGCCTGCGGCAAGCATCACAGAGAGTCCACCTTGTTGGAAGCGCTTGGCTAATTTGCCAATGGTTGTTGTTTTGCCGGCGCCATTAACACCAATCATTAATAACACAAATGGTTTTTGGGAAGGATCTAATGTTAATGGGACTTGGGTTGGCAACAACATATCTATCATGGTTTGTTGTAAAACCCGATAAACAGCCTGCGCATCGTTGATCTCTTTGCGTGATATCCCAGAAGTTAAGGTTTGAATAATTTTCTTAGTTGCTTCAACGCCAACATCCGCTTTTAGTAATTGGCTTTCAAGGGATGATAATAAACTGGCATCTATTTCTTTTTTGCCTAAAAAAAGCGTTGCGATACCTTCTGAAAATGTATTTCGGGTTCGATTTAAAGAGGCTTTTAAGCGGCCAAACCATGTTGAGGGTGTTTCTTGTGATTCCAAAGGTGCAAGATCTTGTGATTCCAAAGGCGCAGGATCTTGTGATTCGGGTATGGGTGCAGGATCTGCTGCGGTTAAATTTTCCTCGATTGGCGCGCTGGTTGTATTTGATTCCTCACGAGCAAGTGCATCTGATGAAGGTGTTGCGGGTGGTGACTCATCGTTTTTTTTGCGGCGAAAGAATTTAAACATGGTTTACCTGGGGGTATGTTGTACTGGCATATCAAGGAAAATAGGGTATCCTACCATTAGGAGATCATAGGTAAAGGGTTTGCGGTGCGAAACATATGAAAACATGGACGAATAAACAAGTTGGCTTACTTTTTTTTGTGATACTTGGGTTAAGTGAACAAGGCTTTAGCATGGAAAAACCGATAACTGTAGAGAAAAAGTTAGAAAATGGCCTTAATGTGGTGGTTCGAGAAGATCACCGTGCACCGGTGGTGGTTGCACAAATTTGGTACAAAGTCGGTGCCACCAAAGAGCGCCGCGGTCAAACGGGTTTGTCTCATGCGCTTGAACACATGATGTTCCAAGGAACGCCCAGCTTACCTGGCGATGGGTTTGCAAAGTTAATTTCTCAATATGGTGGTCGCAATAATGCATTCACTGGCGATGATTACACCGCTTATTACGAAGAATTAGATACCGCTAATTTAGCAGTAAGCTTTCAAGCAGAAGCCGATCGCATGGAGAATTTAACACTTGCGCCAGATGCTTTTGCTAAAGAAATTCAAGTTGTGATTGAAGAGCGTCGTATGCGTACCGATGATAATCCTCAAAATCTCACCTGGGAACGCTTTATGGCCACAGCACACCCAGCGGGCCCCTATCATAATCCTGTGATTGGCTGGCAAGATGATTTAGATAACATGAACATTGATGCTTTAAAAGATTGGTATCAACAGTGGTATGCGCCCAATAATGCCACATTGGTCGTGGTGGGTGATGTTAAAGCAGATAAGGTATTTGCGCTTGCCCAAGAATATTTTGGCAAAATTCCTTCAAGAAAATTACCCAACGTTAAAGATCTTAAAGAAATAAAACCACTGGGTGAAAAACGGATTAAAGTACAATTACCTGCAAAACTTCCCTATGCTATATGGGGTTTTTCAGTGCCTTCTTTAAAATCGGCAGAGCATGAATCTGAAATCTACGCCCTTGTTTTAGCCAGTGCGCTTTTAGATGGTGGCGATAGTGCGCGCTTAAATAGCAAGCTCATCAGAGGCTCTCAAATTGCAGCAAGTGTGGGCACCTATTATGATCCTTTCAAACCTTTTCCCACACAGTTTATTTTTAGTGGGGTGCCATCAGAAGGGCATACAGTAGCGCAACTAGAAGCAAAGGTAATGGAAGAAATTAATCTTCTTAAAACCCAACCGGTCAGCGAGGCCGAGCTCCAAAAAGCCAAAACCCAATTATTGGCGCAAGAAGTGTTTGAAAAGGATTCAATGTCAGAGCAAGCAACGTTATTAGGTTTACTTGAGACGGTTGGATTAAATTGGAAAATATCTGAACAATTTGCTGACAAAATCAAAGCAGTCACGCCAGGTCAAATTCAACAAGTGGTGAAAAAATACTTTGAACCCACAAGATTAACGGTGGCAGAACTAATCCCTGAACCTAATAAAATTGCTAACTAAAGGATAAGAAGCATGGCTGTGAACTTACAGAACCTACGGAACATCCAATTAACAAACGAGCAAAAAAAGTGGGTAAAAATAGGCTTAGGTGCCTTAGCAGTTTTAGCTATCATATTAATTATCAAAGCTCGCTTTGTCGTTAAAGAAAGTGAGCAGGGAGACTTTGATAAAATGTTAGGTATCAGCGGTAATAAAGTTGAAGATTTAAAAGACTACAAAACAGTGAAGGGTGTGTTAAACATTCAAAGCTGGGAAACCGATAAAGGCGTGAGAGTGTATTTTTCTCCTGTGAAAACACTTCCCATGGTTGATATCGAAGTTTTATTTGATGCGGGAGCTGCCCGTAATGAAGGCAAAGGTGGGGTCGCTTATCTTACCAATAACTTGTTAAGTGATGGCACAGCAACCTTAAGCGCAGATCAAGTCGCTGAGCATTTTGATAAAGTAGGCGCACAATTTAATGCAGAGTCTCAGCGCGATATGGCACTGGTACATCTGCGAAGCTTATCTGATTTGGCACAACTGGTGCCAGCGGTGAAAACTTTGGCTGCCATCTTAAGTGCACCCAGTTTTCCAGAAAGTGGTTTTAAACGCGAGCAACAAAATGCATTAAGCGCTTTAAAGCAACAGCAACAAAAACCCCAGAATGTTGCAACGCGCGCCTTTTTTAATTTGCTCTATCCAAAGCAACCTTATTCAAATTGGGTGTTAGGAGATGAAACTTCTATAAAAGCCTTAACAAGAAAAGATGTGAAAGAATTTTACGATAAATATTACACTGCCAAGAATGCTGTTGTGGCGATTGTGGGAGACTTAACAACCCAAGAAGCCGATGCGATAGCGCAAACCCTTACGAATGAGTTACCACAAGGTGAAAAAGCGCCCGCATTAGAAAAGGTTTCTGATCTAAAAGAAAAAGCAATTAAGAAAATCGATTTCCCATCTTCTCAAACCACCATTTTAATGGGCCAGCCAGGTATTAAACGAGATGATCCTGATTTTTACGCTTTAATGGTAGGGAATCATATTTTAGGTGGGAACGGATCGGTAACACGCATTTTTGATACCATTCGTAATCAGCATGGCCTTGCTTATTCTGCTTATAGTTATTTTGTACCCATGCATGAAAGAGGGCCCTTTATTTTGGGTTGCCAAACACGTAATGAGCAAGCACCCAAAGCACAAGCGTTAATGGAAGGCCTATTAAAAGATTTCATCAAAGATGGCCCAACCTATAAAGAGCTTGAGCAAGCCAAGCAAAATCTCATGGGAGGTTATGCGTTACAGTTTGATAGTAATGCATCAATATGTCATGAAATTGCAGCCATGGGTTTTTACAGCTTGCCCTTGGAATATTTTAATCAATACAAAGAGAAAATCAGCAAGTTAACAACGGAAGATGTTAAAGATGCGTTTCAAAAGCGCATTTCACCGGACAAACTTGTGATTGTGAATGTTGGTGGCACGGCTGATCCTACCAAAGCAAATGAAACATTGAAGAATGATCTGCCCAAACCACCACATGATGACATAACCGCGCCTGGTGGCGCTCAAGGCTAACTGTGACCCCGGGAAAAGTACGCATTATTGGCGGAAAGTGGCGTGGACGCTCTCTTAAAGTACTTGATGTCCCGGGGTTAAGACCAACTCCTGATCGTGTGCGTGAAACGTTGTTTAATTGGTTGGCACCTTTTATTGTGAATGCACAATGTCTTGATTTGTTTGCAGGCTCAGGCGCTTTGGGTTTTGAAGCCTTATCTCGCGGCGCCAAATACGTCACCTTTGTTGATAAATATCCGCCCATTGTTGCTAACATAAAACACATCGCCGCAGAGCTTGAGGCAACCAAGCAGTGTCATGTAGTGCGAGCAAGTGCCGTGAGTTTTATCAGCACCCAAGTCACACCAACTGCTTTTGATATCATATTTTTAGATCCACCCTTTGCTTCACCTTTAGTGAAACAAAGCATAGAAGCGTTAGCTCAAAGTGCTTTACTTAAAGACGAGACGTTGCTTTATGTTGAATCGCCTCAGGCTTTAACCGATAACGATATTCCTTCTGGTTGGGAAATTCTCAAAGCTAAAACAGCTTCAGAGGTGGCCTATCATTTGGTCAAGGTTAACCTTTCATGAAAATATATTTAGTTGGCGGGGCAGTGCGCGATCAACTTTTAGGCATACCACAAAAAGAGCGTGATTATGTGGTGGTTGGCGCAACCTTTGATGAAATGCTTAAACAAAATTTTATTCAAGTTGGCAAATCATTTCCTGTTTTCTTACATCCTGATACCAAAGAAGAATATGCCTTGGCGCGTATTGAGCGCAAAGTGCATGGTGGCTACCATGGTTTTGATTTTGACACCACAACGTCGGTTACTTTAGAGCAAGATTTATCTCGCCGTGATTTGACCATCAATGCAATGGCTCAAGATGAAAATGGGAACATTATTGATCCCTTCAATGGCCAGCAAGATATTAAAGACAAAATATTGCGCCATGTTTCACCTGCGTTTGTTGAAGATCCGGTACGCGTTTTACGTGTGGCACGTTTTGCAGCGCGCTTTGCTCCGATGGGTTTTAAAATCGCACCAAACACACTGGCTTTGATGAAACAAATGGGAGAAAGTGGCGAGCTAAATTTTTTAATTCCCGAGCGCGTATGTAAAGAGTTGTTATCGGCATTGCAAGCCTCTATGCCCGTGGCCTTTTTACAAGCGCTGCGACAAAGCGATACCTTAAAATACATTTTGCCGGAAATAAATGCACTTTATGGCGTGCCCCAAAATATGGAGCACCATCCTGAAAAGGATTCCGGCATTCATATCGAATTGGTGCTTAATCAAGCAACCAGAATATCTTTCGATCCAACCATACGATTTGCAGCACTATTACATGATGTGGGTAAAGCCATTACGCCCCAAGCGCAATTACCTCGACATCCTGAGCATGAAGAAAAAGGGGTTGTGATTGCCAAAGCTTTATGCGAGCGTTTGAAGATCCCAAATGATTATGAATCGCTTGCTTGTATGACGGTGCGCTTTCATGGTCATATTCATCGCATTCTTAAATTTAACCCACAAGAAGTGCTACAACTTTTTGAAGCAACCGATGCCTTTCGCCGCCCCGAACGTTTTAAAAAAATGCTCATTGCTTGTGAAGCAGATTTTAAAGGACGCCCGGGTTTTGAAAATACCGAATATCGCCAAGCAACGTTTTTAAATTTGGTATTGGCCGCTGCGCTTGATATTAATACCGCACAAATTGCTGCTAATTTGCAAGGAAATGGTGTTGCGATTAAACAAGCGATTCATGAGGCAAGACTCAAAGCCATTGCTGGCATCAAGCCTTGATTACAAGCGATGCCTAAAATCACGCATCGAAAATCCTTGTAAAGTGTCCTCAATGTTTTTAGATAATGCCATGACTTTAAATAATTCGCCCATTTCATGAGGCGCGCTTAAGCGTTGAATTTGTTGGGAGATTTTAAGTTGCTCTTTCGCATCTAAGTGCATATTTTCTAAAAGCCCTAAACTCAGCAAAAAGGCGCCTTGGGTTGTAAAGCCGCTTACTTCACAATTTGCTAAAACGCCCGCATGGGCAAGCGCCGTAAAATCGACGTGCGCCGTGATATCTTGTAATCCAATAAACCGCAGGGGATCGCTGTGCGCATGATGCCGATAATGGCACATCAAGGTTCCCATATGACGCGAAGGGTGATAGTACTCATGCCTTGAAAAACCGTAATCGATAAAAAACATGACGCCTTGAGAGAGGATATCACTTAGTGAGCGAATCCAAGGTGTTAGGCCTAGATTAATCTCAGAGGTGTACCCTTCTTCAAAAGTATTTTCAAGATTGCTTTGTAGATCTTTTACTGCTTGCGTTAAAGGTTTATTTGCCTCTTTAAAGTTAATTTGCCAATCATTATCATTGCTGACATAGGCTTGTAAAATCTGGGCGTTCTCTCCAATTTTAAAAATCTCAACAGGCATGGCATCAAGCACTTCGTTACCTAAAATAATTCCCTCAATGGGTTCATCGGGGAGTTTGTCGAGCCACACAACGTGTTCAAAATAATCTTTGCATTCTTTTTTTAGTAAGCGTTGTTGGCGCTGCCGTAAATCTGCACTGACTTCTAAAATGGCGTAAGTTTGTGGTAACTGTTTTAAGGCAGTTAAAGTCTGGATGATATCACAAGCCATTCTTCCTGTGCCTGCGCCTAGCTCCAAAATACAGCCATGCTTGAGTTTGGCTAAGATGGGGGCGCACTGATTAGCGATGCATTGTGAGAACAATGGCGAAATAAGAGGCGCGGTAATGAAATCACCCTCTTTGCCAAATTTTTGCGCGCCAGCACTGTAATAACCTAAGCCTGGCGCATAAAGTGCCATTGCCATAAATTCAGCAAAGCTTATCTGGCCTTTTGATTTTAAAATTTTATCTAAAAAGCGCAGCAATTTTTGCTGATGCATCAGCGCATCATGAGAGGGAATCGGTAACATCATTTTGAACGCTCAACGCGAATAGCAACATCTTTAGCATGCAACACGGCACCTGGTTTATGTAGTGTCAGTGCAACCCAAGGAGTATTAAAATGGTTCAAAATCTCTTGGGCCAGTTTTTCGACGAGGGTTTCAATTAATTCATGATGATTGTTTTGAATATAGTTATTCAAATGTGCAACAATTAAAGTGTAATCCAAGGCATGCGTCAATTTATCTTCAATGGCTACTTTTTTTGCATCGGTTGCCAATTCAAGATCTAAATATATATTTTGAGGCGTTTGTTTTTCCCAATCCAGCACACCTATCACAGTGGTAAATTTAAGCCCGCTAATAATAATTTTATCCATGATAAAGCCCATTCAAGCAAAGATTACTGATAAACTATGTTTATGAAAAATCCGAAAATAAGTTGGTATAAAGACTTATTTTTATAAGAAGATCAAGATGATACCATTTTTTACACTACAAGAGAGTCTAATACTAGGATTGGGCGTGCTAGGCGCTTATTTAATGGGCTCGATTTCTAGCGCCATTTTGATCTGTCGTTTATTTGGCTTGCCTGATCCCAGGCAGCAAGGCTCTAAAAACCCAGGCACGACCAATGTGTTGCGACTGGGTGGCAAAATACCAGCCGCGCTTACCCTATTGTGTGATGTGGCAAAAGGTGTTGTCCCAGTTTTGCTGGTGAAATACTTTACGTTAAACCCATGGATTATAAGCTGCGTTTTATTAGCAGCTGTTGTTGGACACTTATATCCTATCTTTTTTGGATTTAAAGGGGGCAAAGGTGTTGCGACAGCCATTGGGGCGCTGTTTGCTTTATCGCCATATTTAGGCGCTATCTTTATACTGGTTTGGATTGGTGTTTTTGCGCTATGCCGTTATTCTTCAGCATCAGCATTAGTAGCTACCATCACCATGCCTGCGTTTGCCTATGGTTTTTTAGATGAGCGCTATTTGCCAGCATTGATCTTGTTGGCTGTGATTATTGTTTTGAAGCATAAAGAAAATATTGTGCGTTTGTTTACCGGCAAAGAAACAAAATCTAGCTTCAAATCACCCACGCGCTAAGGCTCATTGCTTAGCGCGCGCTTTCGCAAACAGAGGCGATGCTTTATGGCACACAGGGGTGTGAAAGTTCATCCATTGGCCATCTTGCTCTGACATTAATTTTTAAATCTTCATTTTCACCCATCAATAAGCGCTGGCAGCCGGCATAGGCAATCATGGCGCCATTATCGGTGCAAAATAAGGGTCTTGGGTAAAATACGTTAAACCCTTGTTTTGATCCTAATTCAGATAGCGTGTTTCGTAATTTAATATTTGCGCCAACGCCGCCTGCTATCACAAGCTGTTTCATCTTGGCTTCTTCTAGTGCACGTAACGATTTTACAATTAAGGTGTCTATCACGGCTTGCTCAAAGCTGGCGGCGATGTCATTGATGGTTTGCTCATCCAAATTGCATTTAGCAATCACAAGAGACACGGCTGTTTTAAGACCACTAAAACTAAAATCGAGACCTTTGTTCAGTAGCGGCCTTGGAAAGGCAAAGCGCTCTGGGTTGCCGTTGATGGCGCGCTTGGCAAGATGAGGGCCCCCTGGATAACCAAGCCCCAGGAGCTTGGCCGTTTTATCAAAGGCTTCTCCGGCAGCATCGTCAATCGATTCACCCATGATTTCATATTCACCAAGCTGAGTGACTTTAACTAGCTGGGAATGCCCGCCTGAGACTAACAAGGCCACAAAGGGGTATTCAGGCTTGTTTTCTTCAAGCATAGGGGCCAGCAAATGCCCTTCCATATGATGAACCCCCACCGCTTTGCAGCCCCAGGCAAAGCGTAGGCTTTGGGCAACAACCGCGCCGACCATCAAAGCACCCGCCAATCCTGGACCTGCGGTAAAAGCGATACCATCGATATCCTTAGGCTCAAGGGCTGCTTCTTTCATCACGCCTTCAATCATCGGGAGGATTTTGCGCACATGATCGCGAGAAGCCAATTCAGGGACCACGCCACCATAATCAACATGAGTTTTTTGGCTGAATAAATGATGTGCAAGTAGCCCAGCTCTGCTATCATATATAGCGATCCCTGTTTCATCACAGGAAGTTTCAATACCTAAGACGCGCATTTTGAATAGCCTATTTGTTAAGGTAGGGGCCGATAAAACAGATCCCCCTACATTTTTCTGGTAATTCGTTGTAGAATGGCGGCCCACTGGGGTATTCCCAGTATTTTTAAGGCGCAGGTTGTATTGTCCATATTATGCTGTATAGTTCAATAGCCAGCTTAGGTTAATTTTTAAATTGTTAACTAAATAAAGAGGTTAGGGTATTCATGCCAGGAATTAAGGTACGCGATAATGAGGGGTTTGATTCGGCCATTCGTCGTTTTAAACGAGTTGTGGAAAAGTCTGGCATTTTGTCAGAAATGCGTCGTCGTGAGTTTCATGAAACGCCCTCAGAAAAGAAAAAGCGCGCCCTTGCAGCAGCAATTAAACGCTTTCGTAAAAAACAAATGCGCGAAATCAGAGGCGACAAAGAACGTGGTGGTCGTAGTGGCGCGAGCAGCAATGGCAATAGCGGTGGACGTGGTCGCCAGCATTAAGCGTTCGTGATCTCATAATTATCTGGCTCAATGGCTCTCAAAGGATGCTTGCATGTCTAATTCAATCAAAGAACAAGTTACCGAACAAATGAAAGCAGCAATGAGAGCCCAAGACAAAGAGCGTCTTGGCGTTATCCGCCTTATTCTTTCTGAATTTAAACGTATTGAAGTTGATGAGCGTATTGTTTTAGATGAGACACGCGAATTGGCTGTTTTAGACAAAATGCAAAAACAGCGACGTGATTCTATCGAGCAATTTACAGCTGCCGGAAGAAGTGAATTAGCGGCTAAAGAGCAATTCGAAATCGATATCATTCAATCTTTTAAACCTGCAGCGCTAACCGAACAAGAAGTTCAAAATTTCGTGGATGAAGCCATTGCACAAAGCAATGCGCACTCAGTACAAGATATGGCCAAAGTGATGGCAATTTTAAAGCCAAAGCTACAAGGTCGCGCTGATATGGGCCAAGTGAGTGCTATGGTCAAAGCCTTGTTAGGAAAAACCCAAAGCTAAAGAACTTGTTAAAGGGAAACAGGCATGTCAGGCACACATGGGCGCATTCCCGACAGTTTTATCCAAGAGTTACTCGCTAAAACCGATATCGTTTCTGTTATCCAAGAGAGCATTAAGTTAAAGAAAAATGGGGCAAACTATAGTGCTTGCTGCCCTTTTCATCATGAAAAAACCCCTTCGTTTACGGTGAGTCAAACCAAGCAATTTTATCATTGCTTTGGTTGTTCGGCCCATGGCGATGCGATTCGCTTTTTAATGGATTATCAGTCACTGAATTTTGTGGATGCCATTGAAAATTTAAGCGCAAGAGTTGGGTTAACGGTACCTAAAGATCCTCAAGAAGCGGCCAAAGCGCAAGTCAAGCACACGATGACAACGGTTTTAAAACGTTGCGCTGATTTTTATGCGCAGCAATTAAAAACTCATCCCGAGGCCAAGTTGGCGGTGGATTACCTTAAAAAGCGCGGCTTAACTGGCCAGGTGGCAAAACAGTTTAATATTGGGTTTGCCCCAACAGGTTGGCAAAATTTGCTCTCTTATTTTTCTGAGAGTGAAATCAATGTGCTTGAAGAATCTGGCATGATTATTCGCCATAAAGAAGGGCGATTATATGACCGATTTCGTGAACGCATTATGTTTCCAATACGTGATAGACGTGGTGAGGTAATAGGCTTTGGTGCCAGAGTGATGGATAAAAGCCAGCCCAAATATTTAAACTCACCTGAATCAAGTGTGTTTCAAAAGAGTTATTGTTTATATGGGCTTTATGAAGCCCAAAAAGCAAAGCAACAATGGCAAACGGCTATTGTTGTGGAAGGTTATATGGATGTGGTTGCGCTTGCGCAAATGGGGATAAGTGGCGCAGTTGCAACGCTTGGCACAGCCATCACCAGCCACCATTTAAATACCTTATTTCATATTGTGCCTGAAGTTGTGTTTTGTTTTGATGGGGACAAAGCAGGCCAAAGCGCCGCTTGGAAAGCGTTGCAATTGGTGCTTGGTTTACTCACAGAGGGGCGCCAGGTGCGTTTTGTGTTTTTGCCTCAAGGAGAAGATCCAGACTCCTATGTGCGCCAATATGGTGCTAATGCTTTTTTAAGTTTGGTTAAAAATGGTACGCCCTTATCCGAATATTTCTTTGCAACCTTAAGTGCAAAAATAGCGCCCAATTCAGTGGACTCAAGAGCACATTTGGCAAGTGTGGCAAGGCCTTTAATTGAGACAATTCCCAAAGGCATTTTTAAAGAAATGATGTTTGAGCAACTGGCCAATTTAGTTTCAAGCACACCACAAGTTGTTCGTGGAGAAAAGGCATTTCGTAGTTTTTATTCGCCAAAAGGCCAAACGAGGCTAAAAGTTGCGCCACCGCCCCCTCCGATGGAAACAGCTTATTTGGCAAGTGCAATGCTCTTAAGAGCGCCCAATTTGCATGCGTTGATAGGGGCGCAATCGGTGCTTGTTCAAGAAATACAGGCCCCTGGTATTGCGCTTTTTCATTTTCTTTGCAATTTACTTTCTCAAGATCCTGCTACCCCATCAACTGTAATGCATCAAAAATTACAAGAAAACAATTTTGAAGTGGCGCGTTTAAAAGCATGTGAAACAAAGATTGCCATGGTGCCAAATGAAGGCCTTGAAGCAGAATTTTTAGGCGCTATTAAACGATTAGAGGTGGTAGGTCGGGAACAAATGATGGAAAAATTGATTCTAAAAGCTAAAAATAGGGAACTTTCTGAACAAGAGAAAGAAATGCTAAAAGAATTTTTAAAAACAAGGGAATCAATTGGCTAGATCTGAGTCTAATTAGTTAAGAAGGGTAAATTTTACCCTTCGAAAAGCGGGGATCTCAACGGGTTAGGTTGTGAATGTAAGCTGACATAAAGCACTAGCCTAAAGGCTAAATAAAAGATAGAATTGTCGGTTACCTCGCGGTAGGTAGAATTTTGAGTAAAAAGTAATAAGTATTTTAGTTGCAGACCAAGGTAGCTCCACTATGAATTATGTTGATCAAGAGCAGCAAGCAACCCAACTGCAAGACTTAATTGCAGCTGGTAAAGAAAAGGGGTACCTCACTTATGCTGAAGTGAGCGATTTGCTGCCCTATCATATTGTTGACCCAGAGCAGGTCGAAGACATTATCAGCATGATAAACGACATGGGGATAGATGTTTACGAAGATCCACCCGATGAAGATGCCTTAAACCTCTCAGATACTGTTGCCGAAGACGACGACATGGCGCGCGATGCCGCCGTGGAAGCATTATCTTTTGCTTCAGCTGATAGTGAATTTGGCCGAACGACCGATCCCGTCAGAATGTATATGCGGGAAATGGGTACGGTTGAGCTGCTCACCCGTCAAGGCGAAATCGAAATCGCAAAACGTATCGAAGTCGGTTTACGCCAAGTATTAAGTGCACTTGCAGCCTATTCACCGAACATTGCCTATATCCTAAAAGAATATGATCGTTATTTAGCCGATCAAATCCGCCTTGGAGATATTATCAGTGGTTTTGTGCAAACCGATGATGATGCAGAGATTATCCCTATTGAAATTGAAGCTGATTTTGAATCAGGCGATATCGATGAAGATTCAGATGAGGTTGCAGTTGCACCAGCAGGTGCACCAGCTTCAGCAGGCGCACAAGCCAATGCAAACAACAACAATGCTGGTGGTGAAGACGGCGTAGATGGTGAAGACTCTGAATTAGAAACAGGTCCAGATCCAGAATTAGCTGCTCAGCATTTTGCAAAATTACGAGAAGCCTATATCAATGTAATTGGTTGTGAGAAAAAATACGGCTTAGATCACCCTGAAACGGCGAAACATTATGAAGAGTTAGCAAACGTTTTTGCTTGCTTCAAAATTGTGCCACGACTCTTTGAATCGCTGGTTGGCTTTATGCGTAAAATGTTAGAAGACATTCGCGTGCATGAAAAAGGTGTGATGGCATTGTGTGTTTATAAAGGCAAAATGCCACGCCAAGCCTTTGTGACCAGTTTCCCAGGAAACGAAATCAACACCAACTGGATTGATTCGCAAATTGAGCTTAATAAACCTTATTCAAATGAATTTAAGAAAATTAAAGAAGATGTGATTAACCATCAAGAGCAGCT